>JAKEHP010000554.1 GCA_022614955.1 Candidatus Methylomirabilota bacterium | reverse complement strand
GGCGGACCGGAGGTCACCTCACGACCCCTCCCCGGGCTCCCAGCGGAGCCCCCGGAACTCCGCAACCGCCATGGCGCGGGTCATGTCGGTGTCCTGCATGATGCCGACCGCGGTGATCCCGGGCGGGTCCCGGCGCCAGAACCGGCGGTAGTCGGCGAACGGGTCGATCTCCTGGTCCCGCCACAGGCTGTCGGCCTCCATCTCGCCCGCCACCCGGACGATCTGGATCCGATCCGACACGAAGCTCCGCAGGGTGAGGCCGTCGGGCTCGGCATTGCCCCAGGTGTAGAAGACGATCCGCCCGCTTCCCCCGAACAGCCCGCCCGGCTTGCCGAAGATGACGTAGACCCGGATGGCGGAGTCGTCCGCGGCACGGTCGCGGAGATCACCGCCGCGGGGCAGCTCGAGCACCCGCCAGGACCACCGCAGCCGTCCCTCGGCCGGCTCGATCGGGTCGGCGAGCTCCCGGTTGGCCCAGGCCGCCGCCCCCTGCCCGCTCACCCTGAGCACCAGCCCCCCGCCGTCCTCCAGGACCAGGTATTCCGGCGCCGGCTGCCCCTTCACCGGCTTCACCTTCCAGCCGTCGGGAAGCCCATCTCCCGGGCGGGAATCACTGAGGTCGAGCAGATGCAGCAGCGGCGCGGCGGCGAGCAGGAGGAAGAGTGGGAGGAACATGGCTTCGAGGAACGTCGGGGGAGCAGCTTCGGTTCCATGGCAGGGTGGGAGTCGAGGGTCAAGGGTCATGGATCGGAGGCGACGCTGGACTCT
The DNA here is from genome assembly GCA_022614955.1 of Candidatus Methylomirabilota bacterium. Classification (GTDB taxonomy): domain Bacteria; phylum Methylomirabilota; class Methylomirabilia; order Methylomirabilales; family JACPAU01; genus JACPAU01. Next base: position 443 of record JAKEHP010000554.1, on the reverse strand, counting down.
TGACCCTGGACTCTCGACTTTCCCCTACCCTAGATCTCCAACCCGATCTGCCTCGCTACCGGCAGATTGAGACTCGTGAGGGTCGCTTCCAGTACGATCTCGCCGGAGACCCCGACGGGCGCCCACCGCTCCTCGAACTCCAGCGCCTCGCCGGGCCGGAGCGTGAGCGACTCGAAGGCGGCGGTGAACGCCTTGTCGGCGCTCCACCACCAGAGGGCCCTGCCGGTGGCGTCCCACGCGCCGAAGTCGTACTTCTGGCCACTGGAGAACTCGAAGGTGACGGCCTCCGACGTCGGGTTGGCCACCCGGAACCGGAGCACCACCTCGCTGCCTTCCTTGACCGCCTCGAACGACACGTCGAGCTGCAGGGTGGTGACCGTATCCACCGGGATCGGCGGCGGGAGTGGCTCGGGCTCCGGGGGCGTCCAGGCGAGCACGGTGAG
>JAKEHP010000553.1 GCA_022614955.1 Candidatus Methylomirabilota bacterium | reverse complement strand
GCCCCCCGTCAGGATGCCAATCCGGCGGATGGCCACTGTCTCCCTCCTTGCACAAAAACGGCGGGGGCCCGCCGCCGGGCGCCCCGCCGCGAAACCGCTTGGGCCGGGCTACTCCGCTCGGAACCGGTCCTTGAGCCGCCCCATGATGGTGGGCATGGTGGTGTACTCCATGTCCTCGAGCGGCAGCCGGTGGGGCTGGAACGGCCCGTGCCGCCGCATGTACTCGGCGATCTCGTTGGCCTTGGCCCGGGCGCCGTCGAAGGCCGGGTCGTCGAAGAGGTCCACGGGGCCGATGAGTTTTCCCTCGGCGATCTGATAGCCGGCGGCGACGACGCGCGGCGGGCCGTCGAAGCGGGTCGGGTTCGCCATCTCGAAACGGCAGGGCAGGAGCGGGCCGTGGTGGGAGCCGCGGTTCCAGCCCTCCACCAGGTGCGGGAAGGCGAAGGCCTCCATCACCTCGCCGACCCCCGGCAGCCCGGCCTGCGCGCGGACGAACATAACCGGGTCGTCCTTCCCGACGTACTTCCCGGCGATGTGGGCGAGCTTCTGCGTGGAGGCGGCGGCCGCCGGCTCCCCATCAATGTGCCGCCGGACCTCCTTGATCGCGTAGCGGTTGACCGCCCCCAGGAACATCAGCAGGTCGTACAGCTCGGCCGGGCAGGAAAGGGTGATGCTGGCCGCCTTGACCAGGTCCAGCACCACGAAGTCGAAGCCCTCGTGCATCTTCGGGTCAATCACCAGCCCGGCGTTGCAGAAGGGGTCCGCGAAGATCCGGTAGAGGGGGAGGTTCCAGGCGCCGGGCGCGCACTTGTCGGCCATGAAGACGACGACCGGCTCGCTCGGCCGCTCGACGAACTCCAACTCGGCGACCCCGGGCCCCATCCCCTTCACGTTGCCCGCGAAGGCGTCCACGAGGAGGTCCTGGCCGGCCCCGTACAGGTGGAGCTTCTTCGCCACGCCGGTGCAGGCCATGAAGGTGTCCCAGGCCAGCTTGTGAATTAAGG
>JAKEHP010000552.1 GCA_022614955.1 Candidatus Methylomirabilota bacterium | reverse complement strand
GAGGGTGAAGGGTGAAGAGTGAAGGGTGAAGCGGATGGGGTCTCGGTGGCTTTCACTCTTCACTCTTCACCCTTCGCACTCCCCCTTCCCCGTTCCCCGTTCCCGCCTTTTCTTCCCCCTATGCCATACGCCATCAAGGAGCTGTTCTACACCCTCCAGGGCGAGGGAGCCAACACCGGCCGGGCCGCGGTCTTCTGCCGCTTCGCCGGCTGCAACCTGTGGTCCGGCCGGGAGCAGGATCGGGCCACGGCCACCTGCCAGTTCTGCGATACCGACTTCGTCGGGACGGACGGGCCCGGGGGCGGGAAGTTCTCCGAGGCCGAGGCTCTCGCGGGGGCCGCGGCCGCGACCTGGCCCCCGGCGCAAGCGGGCCCGCGCCTGGTGGTGTGCACCGGGGGGGAGCCGTTGCTCCAGCTCGACGCCGCGCTGCTTGCCGCGTTCCACCGGGACGGGTTCGAGGTCGCGGTCGAGACCAACGGCACCGTCGTGCCCCCGGCCGGCATCGACTGGCTCTGCGTGAGCCCCAAGGCCGACACGGAGTTGGTGGTGACCTCGGGAGACGAGCTCAAGCTGGTCTACCCCCAGGCGGGAGCCGAGCCCGAAGGGTTCGTCCACCTGGGATTCCGGCACTTCTTCCTCCAGCCCATGGATGGCCCGGCGCTGGAGGCGAACACCCGGGCCGCCCTCGCCTACTGCCTGGCCCACCCTCGCTGGCGGCTCAGTCTGCAGACGCATAAGCTTCTCGGGATCCCGTAGGGCGGTACGGTGGGTGGGCGACGGACGGTCGTGCCTCCCTGCCGGGTTCGCTTACCGCCATACCGCCTTTCCGCCCTTCCGTCAGAGTCCATGCACGGCTACTCCGACCGCATCAATCATGCGTTCGCCTTTGCCGCGAAGTACTACGGCACCCTCGCCCCGGCCAACGTGGCGATCATCCTGGCCCGGTTCGGTTGCGACCAGTTGACCATCGTCGCCGGCATCCTGCATCACGTCCTGGAGGAATCCCCGCCGGAGAAGTGGCCCGTCCTGGAGCACAAGATCACGGACAAGTTCGGTCCGGTGGTCCTGGCGGTGGCCCGCGACGCGCTGGAGCCGAAGTTCGACCGCCGGGGCGTGGAGCGCTCCTGGCAGAGCTGCAAGGCGGACTACCTGGCCCAGCTGGCGGCGGCCGAACCGCGGGCGCTGGACATCTGCGCCGCCGACGAGCTCTACTGTTGCGGCACAACCATCACCGCCCTCCGCCGGTTGGGCGTCGAGTACTTGAGGACCGTGTCGCGAGCGGGGTCGGAACAGACCATCTGGTGGTACCGCTCCATGCTCGAGGTCCTGGAATCGCGGCGGGAATGGCCCCGGACCGAGATGCTCTCCGAGCTCCGAGTGATGAGCGCGGACCTGGTGCGCAGTCTGCGCGAAAGCGAGGAGGAGCTGTGAGGCGTGCCCTGCTGGCCCTGGGTCTGCTCGCGGGGTGCGTCGGCGGGCCGCCGGCCCCAGCCCCCCTCAATCCGGTTCGGCTCCTGCTCATCAACGACGTGTACGTGGCCGACACCATGGCCGACGGCCGTGGTGGCCTCGCCCGGGTCGCGACGGTGCGCCGGCGTCTCACCGACCAGGGCCCGGTACTCCTGATG
>JAKEHP010000551.1 GCA_022614955.1 Candidatus Methylomirabilota bacterium | reverse complement strand
GCCGGGTGTCCATGAGTTCGAAGACCCGCTTCACCCCCGCCATGCCCCGCTGGATGACGTTGTTCAGGCCCCCCAGGCGCTTGATGGGCTGAAACATCGAGATCAGGGCGCCCACGAAGACCAGGAACTCACCCAGGCTGAGGATCTGCCGCAGGACCAGAAAGCTCCCGAGGATGACGATCCCCACGATCCCGATCCCCCCCAGGACCTCCAAGACGGGGGACGACAGCGCATCCACCCGGGCGATGCGCACCGAGGCCCGAAACGACTCCCGGTTCTTCCGATCGAAGCGGAGCCGCTCATACCCCTCCGCCACGAAGGCCTTCACGATCCGGATCCCCGTGATGGCCTCTTGCAAGATGGTGTTCAGCTCGGCGCGCCGCTCCTGGACCTGGAGGCCCCGGTGCCGGATCTTCTTCCCGAACTTGACGATGGGGATGAAGGTCAGCGGAAGCACCAGAATGCTCAGGAGAGCGAGTTGCCAGTGCAGGAGGAAGAGGAGGACGCCAAAGCTGAGGATATAGAAGGGCTCCCGGAGCGCCTGGCCGAAGGCCATCATGACCGTCTCCCCCACGAGGTTCACGTCCAGGGTGAGGCGAGCCATGATCTCGCCGGTGGGCCGCCGGCTGAAGAAGGCGAGGGAGAGGGTGTGGACGACGGCGTAGAGGTCGTTGCGCACGTCCATCATGACGTGCTCCGCCACATAGTTCATAACGAACTTGTGGAAGTACATGAGCACACCCTTGAGGAAGACCAGGACCAGGAGCACACCGCAGATGCCGGCCACCACCGTCAGCTTGTCCGCCTCCTGGATCCAGGCCAGGCTGTTCACGAAGGGCCCAATGCGCTCCTGAAGCGGCTTCGGCAGGCTGATGAAGGGGGGGGCATCCTTCGGGGAGAGGATCAGATCCAAGATCGGCTGGATGGCACCGATGGAAACGGCGCTCAGGAGCGCCATCAGCACCATGGCCAGGATGGAGAGGCAGATTTTTCCCTTGTGGGCCAGGGCGTACCGCAGGAGGCGGAGGAACTCGCGCATGGCTAGCAATACCCAAAGCGGCCGCGCGCGCAGCCGCTACACCTTAGTTGAGGCTAGGTCCCGTCCCCGACGGCCTCCCGCACCCGCCGCAGCGCTTCCAGCAGCGGGGGCAGCGCCTCCAGTGGAATCATATTCGGGCCGTCGGAGGGGGCGCGGTCAGGGTCGGGATGCACTTCGAGAAAGAGGGCGTCAACCCCCACGGCCACGGCGGCCCGGGCAAGCGGGGCCACGAACTCCCGCTGGCCCGAGGAGGCGGTGCCCGCGCCCCCCGGGAGCTGGACGCTATGGGTCGCGTCGAAGACCACCGGGCAGCCGAAGGAGCGCAGGATCGGGAGTGCCCGCATGTCCACCACCAGGTTGTGGTAGCCGAAGGTGCTCCCCCGCTCCGTCAGCATGAGATGCGGGTTGCCAGCCCCCACGACCTTCTCGACGATGTTCTTCACGTCCTGCGGGGCAAGGAACTGTCCCTTTTTGACATTCATCGGTCTCCCGGTCTTGGCCGCAGCCACCAGGAGATCGGTCTGGCGACACAGAAACGCGGGGATCTGGAGGAGATCCACCGCATCCGCCGCGGCTGCCACCTCGCTCACACCATGCACGTCCGTGGTCACCGGCAGGCCGATCGCCCCGCGGACCTTCGTGAGGATCCGCAGCCCCTCCTCCGGCCCGGGACCCCGGAACGAGCGACCGGAGGACCGATTCGCCTTGTCGTAGGACGCCTTGAAGATCAGAGGGACACCGGCCCTCCGGCAGATCGCCTGAATCCGCTCCGCGATCTGGAGCGTGAAGTCCTCTCCCTCGATGACGCAGGGTCCGGCTATGAGAGCCAGGGGATTCCCAGCACCGACCTTCACGGGACCCACGGGAACCGGCTGGCCTCGCCGCCCCTCCACTAGGTTCACGGCCTCCCCTCCCCGTCCAGGCCCTTCCGGGCGTAGGCGTACATAGTGTCGCTCAGCGGAAGGCGGTCGAACCAGAAAGCGGGGAGCGGCTTCAGCCCCGCGCGAGCAAAGAGGTGCGTGATCCCGCCGGGGGTGAAGAAGAACCGGTGCCCCGGAAGTTTGTACCCGCTCCAGCCGCCGCGCAGGAGGCGCCGGTTCAGCGAGGAGAAGTTCGGGGTCTTGAGCACCAGGACGCCCCCGTCCCGCAGCAACCGCCGGCACTCCCGGAGGACGGCGACCGGCTCCGCCAGGTGCTCCACCGTGCTGAACAGCGTGATGACGTCGAAGGAGGCCTCGGGAAACTTCGCCTCCAGCAGATCTCCCCCAAAGACGCGAGGCCCCAGTGTCGCGCGGGCCCACTCAAGGGCGGTCGGGGAGACCTCCACGCCCTGGACGTCGAAGTGGCGCCGCGCCACGCTCAGGAACTCCCCCTTGGCACACCCGATGTCCAGCAGCCGCCCGCCATCCCTCCAGCGGAGGACGCGCCGGAGCTTGCGGGCTTCGAACTCCCCCCCGTAGAGGAGGCGCCTCCAGGCCTTCTCGACGACCCGCCACCGCCGCCGCAGGATGCCCCGCGCTTCCGGCTGCCGCTGGAACCAGTCGGTGCTCTCAGGAACCGCCCCCGCAGCGGATGCGCGCGCCAGGAACCCGTTCGTGCACGTCGCGCACCGGAGGACCGTCCACTCGTCTTTTCGGAGCACGGGATGCAGGCGCTCGCCCGCACAGATCGGGCACCCCGCTGGCCCGCTCGCCGGCGCCTCTTCAGCCTTTGTCATCGTTCCTGACCGATCCGCTCCTGGTGCTCCAGCGCCGCCCCGATGAACGCCCGGAACAGGGGGTGCGCCTGCCGCGGCCGAGACCGGAACTCGGGGTGGAACTGGCACCCGAGGAAGTAGGGGTGTTCCGGTAACTCGATCATCTCAACCAGCTTCTTGTCGGGGGAGTACCCGCTCAGTACCATCCCGCGCTGCTCCAGGGCCTGCCGGTACTCGTTGTTGACCTCGTAGCGGTGGCGGTGCCGCTCCGCGACCTCGGGGGCGCCGTACACCCCCGCCGCCCGCGAGCCCGGCGCAAGCCGGCACGGGTAGGCACCCAGGCGCATCGTCCCGCCCAGGTTGGTGATCCCCTGCTGCTCCGGCATGAGGTCAATGACCGGGTGGGGGCTCTTGGGATCGAACTCGGTGCTGTTGGCCCCGGCCAGGCCGCAGATGTGCCGGCTGAACTCGATCACCGCGCACTGCATCCCCAGGCAGATGCCGAAGAAGGGAACCCTCTCCTCCCGGGCGTACTGGATGGCCGCGATCTTGCCCTCGATGCCTCGGACGCCGAAGCCTCCTGGGACCAGGATCGCCTGGACATCGTGCAGGTGCGGCTTGGGGCCCTCCCGCTCCACCTGCTCGGCCTCCACGGACCGAATCTCCACGCCGCAGTCGTTCGCGATGCCCCCGTGCCCGATGGCCTCCATGAGGCTCTTGTAGGCATCCTTCAGGCCCAAGTACTTCCCCACCACGGCGATGGTGACCCGCCGCGCCGGATGCTTGACCTTGCGGACGATCTCCTCCCAGGTGCTGAGGTCCTGCGGGGTGGCCGGCAGGCGCAGCAGGTCCACCAGGAGCTGGTCCAGTCCCTCGCTGTGGAGGAGCAGCGGGACCTCGTAGACCGTCTGGACATCCTTGGCGGTGATGACCGCCCTCTCCGACACGTTGCAGAAGAGGGCGATCTTGGCCTTGAG
>JAKEHP010000550.1 GCA_022614955.1 Candidatus Methylomirabilota bacterium | reverse complement strand
TTCAGCCGGTGGGCCGAGCCCATCGGCTCGGGGTTCTTCCCCGTCGCGAAGAAGATGGCCGACTCCCAGAAGGTGTAGGCGATCGCCCCCTCGAGGAGCGACGTGTCTATCCGCTGTCCCCGCCCCGTCTTGCCGCGGTGAATGTAGGCGGCCAGGATCCCGTAAGCTGCGTAGAGGCCCGCGTTCAGGTCCGAGATCGGGACCCCGACCTTGGTCGGCGGCCCGCCGGGGTGGCCGGTGACGCTGATGAGGCCGCTCATCCCCTGCGCCACGAGGTCGAAGCCCCCGCGTAAACGATAGGGCCCGGTCTGTCCGAACCCCGAGATGGAACAGTAGATGATCCCGGGATTAACCTCACGGAGCGCCTCATACCCGAGGTCGAGCCTCTCCATTGTCCCGGGACGGAAGTTCTCCACCAGGACGTCGGCGCGGCGGGCGAGCCGGCGGAACAGGTCCTTCCCCTCCCCGGCCTTCAGGTCAAGGGCGAGGCTCCGCTTGTTCCGGTTCATCGCCAGGAAGGCGGCCGACTCCCCCGCGATGAAGGGGGGCCCCATCCGCCGCGTGTCATCCCCCCCGTCGGGCCGCTCCACCTTGATGACGTCGGCGCCCATGTCGGCCAGCAGCAGGGTGCAGAACGGCCCCGCCATGATCTGGCTGGCGTCGAGGACCACCATCCCCTCGAGCGCCCGCGGCCGCCGCTCCCCGGCCTGCACGGGAGTCGTCCCCCGCCTCGCGGCCCGCCGGCGGCGCCCCGAGGACTTCCTCCGCCCCACGCGCTTGGTCACCGTCAACGCCCCTTGAACTGGGGTCGGCGCTTTTCCAGGAAGGCCCGCCGTCCCTCGTGGAAGTCCTCGGTATCGTAGCAGGCAAAGGGCAGCCGCTTCTGCTTCGGGGTGAGCCCCTTGAGGCGCGGGTTGCTGAGTACCGTCTCGAGGATCTCCTTGTGCCCCCGGTGGGCGAGCGGTGCCAGGGCGGCCACCTCGGCTGCGAGGTTCCGGACGGTATCCTCGATCCCGGCAAGCGGCACGAGACGCGAGATCAGCCCGACGCGGAGCGCCTCTTCGGCGTCCATCAGCCGGGCCGTCAGCAGGAGATCCATGGCCACGCCCGGCCCGACCAGCCGGACGAGCCGCTGCATCTCCCTATAGCCGACGAGCAGCCCCAGTTTCGCGCTCGGGATCCCGAATCGGCTGTTCTCCGCGGCAACCCGGATGTCGGTTGCGGTGGCCAGCTCGCAGCCTCCCCCCACGCAAAACCCGGTGATGAGCGCAATCGTGGGCTTGGGCAGCGCCGCGACCTCGTCGAGGGCCCCCTCCACCGCCCGGTGGTAGCGCCGGGCTACGGTCGAGTCCTTTCGGTGGCGGTCGAACTCGGCGATGTCCGCTCCCGCCGAGAAGGCGGCCTGCCCGGCACCGCGGAACACCACGACACGCACCGTGCTGTCCTTCCCGCAGTCCCCCATGAGCCGGGCGATCCCGCGCCACATCTCATAGTGGATCGCGTTGCGCTGCTCCGGCCGATTGAAGGTGACGGTCGCGACGCCGTCCCGCCGTTCGATGAGCAGGTCCCCACTCATGGTTCCGATCCCTCCCCCTCCCGGAACATCCGCTCGACCGCCGTCGCCTGTCGCTCGACCGTGTCGCGCGAATCGTTCTCTGTCATTCCCCAATACACGACCTGAAAGTAATGCGCCAACTCATGGGCCAGCAGGTCCGGTCGCCCCGGCTCGACGACGATGATGTTGGCCGAGGGGATGTAGGCCGGGAATACGCGGCCCCCCGTATCGAGACCGATGAGGGCCGAGAAGCGCTCCGGCGGCATCGCGTCCCGCGTCACGATCTCGGGGCAGGGCCGATCCGCCTCAACTCGGACGTGCATAAGCGCAGCCACCCGCTCGAAGATCCGGCGCACCTCACCATCGCCGCACGCCCCGGCCGGCCGCGCCGCCGCCACGAGGGTCAAGACGACCGCAGCGATCAGGATATTTTGATGATATCGAGGATAAAGAGGCTGATCCATGGCACGTAGGTCACGAGGAGCGTGACGAAGACCAGCACCAGAGTGTACACGAACCCTCTCTTGAACACCTCCCAGAAGGGGAGGCCCGCGATCGCGGAGGTCGTCAGGAGGACGGTGGCGACCGGCGGCGTCTGCTGACCCACTCCCAGGTTAATGGTCACGATGATGCCGAAGTGGATCGGGTCAATCCCCAGCTTCCGGATCAGTGGCATGACGATCGGCACGATGAGGATGATCGCCGCGGCGCTGTGGAGGAACATCCCCGCCAGGAAGAAGAACAGATTCAGGAACAGGAGGATCAGGTACTTGTTGCTGGTGGTCTCCAGGATGGCCTGGGCGAACTGCTGGGGGATCCGCTCGTTGGTCAGGTACCACCCGAGCACCGCCGAGGCCGCCACGATCATCATGACCGCCGCGGTCTGGAGGGACGAGTCCTTGGCGACCCGGACCAGGTGGGGCCAGGGGACCTCGCGGTAGATGAAGACCCCGATGATGAAGGCTGCGACCGCCGCCAGCGCGGCGACCTCCGTGGCGGTCGCGATCCCGAAGAGAATGCCCCCCCAGATCACCACCGGGATCAAGAGGGCCCAGGAGGACTCCACCGTGGCCGTGCCAACCCGACGGAGCGAGAAGGCATCCTCCACGGGGAAGTTGTACTTCCGGGCGTAGTAGTAGGACAGGAGCATCATGCAGCCCCCAGCCAGAAAGCCGGGGGCGAAGCCGGCCAGGAAAAGCCGGGCCACCGAGGTCTCCGCCATCCAGGCGTAGATGATCATGGGGATGCTCGGCGGGATCAGGATGGCGGCGCTCGCTGCGTTCGAGACCACGGCGGCGCTGAAGGCGCGCGGGTAGCCCCGCCGCTCCATCGCCGGGATGACGACCTTCCCGATCGCAGCGGCGTCGGCGACCGAGGAGCCCGAGATCTCGCTCTGGATCATCGTGGCGAGGATCGTCACCATCGCGAGCCCGCCGCGGACGTGTCCCACCAGGGAGCTGGCGAGATTGACCAGCCGGAGCGATATCCCGCCCGTCTCCATCAGGCCCCCGGCGAGGATGAAGAGCGGGATGGCGAGCAGCGGGAAGCTCGAGGAGCCCGCGAAGAGGTTGAGCGGGATGACGGCAAGGGGCGCCGCCCCCTTCGCCACGAGGAAGACGGCCGTGCTGAGGACCAGCGCGTAGCCGATGGGGACGTTCAGCGCCGTGAGACCGAGGATGATGACCAGGATCAGCCATTCCACGGCGAGTCGTCTCCCCCGGACCGGCCGGCGGACCAGGCCGGGCCGCTACTCCGTCGCATCGAGCGCTTGAGGTTTCCCGCTGCGCGCCCCGCCGGTAAGCAGCGTCGCCAGATCCACCAGGCTGATCAGGAGCATCAAAGCACCGCTGATCGGGAGGACGCTGTAGATCCAGCTCATGCGCACCCATTCCAGGGAGACCGCCGTGTCCGCCCTGATTGCCCGGGCGAGAACCCACCCGTAATAGAGGAGGATGCCCTGGAACAAGAGGACGCACACCTCGGCGGCGAGATCCGCCCCCCTCCGGGCCGCCGGGCGCAACCGCTCCACGAGGGTCTCGAATGCGATGTGCCGCCGGTGGTAAGCCGCCATGACGGCCCCGTAGAAGGTCAGCCAGACCAAAAGATACGAGGCGAACTCGTCGTACCAGATCAGGGAGGCGCCCAGGACGTACCGGTAGAATACCGCGACCGTCACGAGCAGAGTCATGGCGATGAGGAGCAGCATCACCCAGGTCTCGACCAGGGCCATCAGCCACCGGAAGAGGCGGCCCATGAGGTGCCCCCCAGACAAGGGACCACCCCGGCCCGGGGATGCCGGGACCGGGGTGGCACCGGCTGCGCGCTACCGGAGAGACTGGATCAGTTTGACCAGGTCGCCGCCCCCCTTCACCTCTACGTCGAACTCGTGGTAGATGGGGGCGGAGGCCCTGATGAAGGCGTCCTTGTCCACCTCGTTCATCTTCATCTGGCCCGTCGTCAGCTTGGTCGCCAACTCCTTGTCGAGCCGCTCCCCCTCGCTCCGGGCGAAATTCCCGATCTCGACCGCAGTCTTTTCAAGGGATTGCTGAACGTCCTTCGGGAGCTTCTCCCAGAAGGCCTCGCTGATGGCCGGGTAGGCGGGGGTGTAGACGTGACCGGTCAGGGAGAGGTACTTCTGGACCTCGTGGAACTTGGCCGAGGCGATCTGGGGGAAGGGATTCTCCTGCGCGTCCATGACACCCGCCTGGAGGGCGGAGTAGACCTCGGCGAACGGCATGGGGGACGGGTTCGCCCCATAGGCGCGGAACATCTTCCCCCGCCAGACCCCGCCCGGGATCCGGAGCTTGATCCCCTTGAGATCCTCAGGCGTCACGATCGGCCGGACGTTGTTCGTCACATGCCGGAACCCGTTCTCCCAGTACGCAAGGAGGCGCATCCCCTTGGCCGGGACCGGCTCGAAGAGCGCCGCCTTGACCCGGCCGTCCTCGGCCACCCGCTTCATGTGGGCGCGGTTCACGATGATGTAGGGCATCTCGAAGACGCCGTACTTCGTCTCCACGGTGCTCATGATCGTGGAGGGGAGGAACATCTCCAGCGCCCCGACCTTGATCCCTTTGACCATAACCTCGTCGGTCCCGAGCTGGCTGGAGTGGAAGACCTTCATCTCGACCCGGCCCTTGAGGGCCGTGTTGACCCGCTTGGCGTACTCGTTGACGACGATGTCAAACAGGGAGTTGGGAAAGCCGACGTGCCCGAACCGGATCTCGATCGGCTTCTGCTGCGCCCAGGCCTGCTCACCCCCGGTCGAGCCCACGACGATCCCCAGCATTACTGCAATAATGACCCCGATCTTTCGCATCGCGCTCTCCTCCTTTCGTGGGTCGTCCATCGCTGCCAGACTCCGTTTCCAAGCGTCTCGCCCGCCTCAGGACGTTACGTCCCCCGGACGCTCTCAAAGCCGGCGTGCAGGGCGGCGAGGTTGGCCTTCACCGCGCGGTCCCTCCCCTCCGCCCCTTTCAGCAGTTGCTCGGCCGTCTCCAGCCTCACCAGATCCGTCAGCCCGATGACGGCCCCGAGGAGGACAGGAGTCAGCTCCGCCTTGTGGGCCTTCGCGATCCCGATCAGGTCACGCGTGATGACCCTGGCCTTGCCCGTCAGGGCCACCGACCCCTCACCATTGACGAGGAGGAGCCCCCCCGGTTTGAGGCTTGCCAGCACGTTGACCTCACTCATGATGGTCGGGTCGGTCACCACGACCGCATCGAGGAAGGACTCCTGCTGGTAGGTCTCGATGGGGTCCCGGTCCACCCTGAGGAGCGCCGCCTCCGGGGTGAACCCGCGCAGGAAGAGCCAGGGGGGCCGGAACTGGACGTGCTTGCCCTCTCGCAAAGCCGCCTCCGCGAGGAGCCGGGGGGCCGCCACGAACGGGGCGACACGATCGTACCGGGGCTCGCGGCGGCCATGAAACCGCAACTCCTTCATCGAATCCCTCTCCAGGCAGCATCAACCTGCTTCTGGAGCGACTGGATTTCCCGGGGGCGAAGCCCCTCGAACCGTCGCTGGAGCGCGAGGTACTCCTGGATGCGGCGGCGGCGCTTGGGCTTGTGGGTCACCCGCCTTCTCCCCCCGTCCACCTCTGTGAGGATCCAGAGGCCGGTCTCGACCGCCACCCGGGTGACGTCAATCGTGTCGCGGTGGGGGTAGCCCCAGGCGATCGGGCAGGGGGTCAGGACGTGGATGTACCGGAACCCCGTGATCTGGGCGGCCCTGCGGAGTTTCCGCCGATAGTCGTCGGGATGGGAGACAGCCGCGGTCGCGACGTAGGGGACACCGTGGGCTGCCATGATCCGCGGGACATCCTTCCGGAGCGTGGAGGCTCCGGTCGGGGTGGTCGGGGTCCGGGCCAGGGTTGGCGACGTGGACGTCGCCTGTCCCTGGGTGTTCATCGCCACCTCGTTGTCGTAGCAGACGTAGAGGATGTTCTCGTTCCGGCTCGCGGCCCCCGAGAGGGCCTGAAAGCCGATGTCGGCGGTCCCCGAGTCGCCGGCGAAGCAGACCACATGGACGTCCTTCAGCCCCCGCGCGTTGTAGGCGCGCCGGAGTCCCGTGGCGGCAGCCGGCGCGCTCTCGAAGATCCAGTGGACGAAGGGGACCTGCCACGCCATGCTGGTGTACGAGAGGCTGAAGGTCGCCGCACAGCTCGCCGGGCAGAGGACGGCCATCTTCGACCCGAGGGTCTCGGCCAGGATGTCCGCGGCCGGGAGGGCCCCGCACCCCTCGCAGGCGGTCCCCATCATGACGGGTGGCAGGGTGAAACGACCCGACTTCGGGAGGGTGGCGATCGTATGGGGGGCTGCCATGCTTCTCTCCTTCATCTCTGCCGGGCAGCCGGGTGAAACTGCGGGGACTCGTCTCGCACGCGGTCCCGGACGAGGCCGAGCCAGTGGACCGCCCCGTCGGGGCCATCAAAGGGGCTGCTCCTCCTGAGCGCCCGCTGCGCGAGATCTTTGATCTGGGAGATCGTCACGTCCCGCCCCCCCAATCCGCCGATCACCCCGACAACCCGCGGGGCTTTGGGCAGGCCGTAGAGGGCCGAGCGCACCTCTTCGTAGAGCGCGCCGTGGGCCCCCGAGGCACAGTTGCGGTCCAGCGTGACCACGACCTCCGCCTCGCCGAGCGCCTCCCGGAGCGCCTCCACGGGAAAGGGCCGGTACACCCGCACCTTACAGAAGCCTGCCGGGACCCCGTCGGCCTGCAGCTCCTTGACGGCCCGGCGGGCCGCTTTGACCATCGAGCCCATCGTCACGACCACGCACCGCCTCGCCCCTTCGATGACCTCCACGAGGCCGCGAGGCTTCGTCTGGAAAGCCTCGGCGTAGGCGGAAGCCACCTCGGGGATGACCGTGAGGGCGCGGGCCATCGCCTGGTGCTCGGCGTACTTGAACTCGGTGTACCACTCGGGCGGCGTCGGGGGGTTCAGCCCCCGCGGGTCCGCTGGATCCAGCAGCGCCTCGACCTGCGGCGGACCGAGCCAGCGGTCCACCCCCTCGGCGTCAGGGACCGCGACCCCTTCCGCCGTGTTGGAGTGGATGAAGGATTCGTAGCAGAACATCCCGGGGAGGCGGACCCGACGGTCCTCACAGATCTTATAAAGTTGCAGGCAGGTCTCCAGCACCTCCTGGGCGTCTTCGCAGAAGACCTGGATCCATCCGGCCCGGTTCACCCCGAGGGCGTCGTTGTGATCGGCATACCGGGTGTGGGGAACCGAGATGCCCCGACTCACCACCGCCATGACGATGGGACAGCGGCTCCCCGACGCGGTGTACAGGTGCTCGGCCATGAACAGGAGCCCTTGCGAATTCGTCGCCGTGAAGACCCGCGTCCCGCCGAGGGAGGCACCAACCGCCGCGGCCATCGCCGCGTAGTCCGACTCCATGTTGATAAACTCGCACGTCAGGCGACCCGTCTGCACGTCGCGGGCGATGTCCCCGAGCATCGCCGACTGGGGCGTAATCGGGTAGATCGGGATCACCTGGACGCGCGCCAGACGCACCGCCCATCCGGTTGCCTGGTTACTCGTCAAGAGCTCGACCGTCGCCATCCTGCTCCTCCTCCCTGGCCAACACCCCTCCCCGATCCCCCGCCGTGCCTGTGGACGGGCGGGCGGGGGCATTCTAGCACGTGCTTTCTGACCTACGTCCTGGCTATTTCATGGCTTCCGCACGGAAGCGATCCCCGGCTCTCCCCCCTCCCGGGACAGCCCAGAAAACACCCCGGCTTCCCACCCAAGCAGTATTCCCGTGAATTTGGCTACATCCTGGCGCCCGATCCAGCATTAATAAAGCGGGCCAGGTTTCGCTTGACAACACCCCCCGTGGCGCGTATGTTGGCCGGGTTTTTGCTTATAGCCAGGGAGGGCCGAAGGGAGGCCCCCCACGAGAGGAGGTGTGGGTCCGATGGCCAAGGCTGAGGTCAAGACCGCCAAGCTGGCGTCTCGGGAGATTGCCCAGCCGGAAAAGGTCCACCCGTGCCCCAAGGACGGGACCAAGATGATCTGGGTGACCTACTACCCGGAGGAGGGCAAGGCGAAGAGCGCCCTGCGCTGCGAGAAGTGCGGCACCCTGAAGTTCCGGAGCGAGCTGAACTAATCGAACCTATCCCCAGTGGGGACCATAGACCACTATCGGCCAACATGGCAGACAGTCCAGCCAGTTAGCCCCTTCCCGGTCTAGGCTCGCCGCTCGATTCTCCCCGTTCGCACTCGGTAGGTCTAGCACAAAACTGACACAGCCATACCAAAGGGGCCGGCCCTGGGCGCATTTCCGAGGCCGGCTCCTTTTTTGTGAATCGCGCCCCCTGACCCATGGTGAGGGCCGCCCCCGACATCGTCGCGTTCGTCACCGACCCCGGTTCTGGACTGCTGAGAACTGCCGCCACGAACTCCTGCGGCGGGGAGTGCTCATGGGACTCGCAGTAGTGCGCGATCATCTCCGGTGCCACATACAGAACCGCACCAGAGGGCACCCCCAGGTTCCCCGCGGCGTGGCAGCTCTGGCAGAGCTCGCACGTGGGCTGCCCGTATTCACCCTGACGGGCCTGACCGCGAAGCGCCGCCTCGTCAGATCTTGGTCATATCCGGACAGCCCAGATTCTCGCCGCTGGACCAGCCCTTGATCGCCCGAATCAGCACGTCGTAACCCATCGACGGACGAAACAATTGGATCCGCGTTCTGTTCTTGTCCGCCGGGTAGGCATCCGCGACCAGCAGGTAGTAGCCCCCTTCGGGCTCCTTGGTCACTTTCATGACGCCTGCCTGATGATGCTGCTGCACGTGCAGCTCGGCTCTTGATTTGGTCACCACAACGGTGGCCTTGTAACTCGTGACGATCACCTGGTAGCTTGTGGTGCTTTGCGACGTGGTCCGGATCGTCACCTTCAAACACTCGGGGGCTTTCTTTCGAAAAGTTTCCGCAACCTCACGAAACGGACGGGTGACCTCAAATTCCTCCGTCTTGGCCATGAAAGCCCCGGGAACGGCCTGGCGAAACTCCTCCGCCGTTTGCGGATGATGGGTCACGCAGCCGGCCAGCAATACGGTGACAAGAACAGCAGCCGAGATAACGTGATTTCTCATTGCATCCCCCTATGTGCTTGCGTTGCTGAAAGATCGCGGGTTCTCGTCAGCTGGGTCTAACGATTTAGCTGCGCGGCGCCGCCAAGGCATACCAGGTCCGGTTTTTCCGGTGGTGCGGCACATCGTTATTCGCTGTGTTGGGGGAAGTGAGGTCGAGGGGGACTAGCTGCCAAGGGAGGAGAAGAGATCATCGAGTTCTGTGACTTGGTTGAGGAGCTTGGGGAAAAGCTGCATCCAGCGCCCCTCCGGCCCCTCAACAAGTTGGAGCCCGAGGGCGTACCGCCCTTGCTGGTTCGGCTCCTCCCTGCACCACCGGACTTTTCCTTTGAATGCAATGGGCTCGTCCGTCACCCCCGTCAGCGCCAGGGAGAAGTCCAGGATCGTTCCCACGGCGAACTTCTCGGAGGCCTGGACCTTCAGACCGCTCTTGCTGAATTCCACCAGGGTGACACGGAGGGAAGCATCCCCATCCTTGCGAACAGCCAAGGACATGCCCCGCTGATCTACCTGATCCAGGCTGTGCCGCTCTTCCTTCCTCCACAGAGCACTTAAGGGGATCAGGCCCCCGTAGGCGGGGAAGGTATACGCGAGGAAGCACAGGGTGATCTTGGCTTCTTCCTTGATCCGCTTCAATTCATCGAGGGCAGTTCTGGCCTCCCTCTGGGTGGTGGTCAGGCGGGACTCCTGGGACTGGGTCCTGAGGGTGACAAAGTTCGACAAGGCCTGAGGGTCTCCCTTCCGGGCGAGAAACCGCTCGGCTTCGGCCTCGAAGATCTCGATCGTGTCCGTCTCGCCGACACGGAGGGCCTTCCGGTACTCGGCCAGCAGCGCGGCAGCGGGTTGCTCCTCCCAGCGGCGGGTGAGCCTGTCTTTCAGGGTCAGGCGCTCGATGGCCCGTTCCAGCTCGCGGACGGCCCTGAGGGCCTGTCTGGCTGTATCCGCCTCGCCGGGATGGAGGATAGCCTGAAGCTCCTGTTCCTTCTGGCTGACCTTCCGGCGGAAGGTCTTCAGCCGGTCCTCTGTCTCCCGGACGAGCCGCTGCTGGAGCTGCTTGAACTTTTCCATGGCCGCCGCGGGGGCAACCTGCTCGTCGGTCGTGATCTTCCGGGCCTCCTCGATGAACCGATCCACCAACTGGAAGGGGCTCGCGGCCATTTTTCGGATTTCGTCCACCAGGAGGGCCGGTTCCAGTCGGTGCGGCGCTGGGGGGTTTGCGCCGGGCTCGGGCGCGTTCCCCCCCGACTGCTGGGCCTCCTTGTGGAGGGCGCGCTCTCGCTCCGCCTCTTCCAGGGCCTTAAAGAATTTGCTCATGGGTCTCTTCCATCGTCAGGAATGGCGCCTCGAGATGCGAGCGTTGGGCCGCGGTCAGATTCGGTGGCGTTAAGAAATGCAGCATTGGGCTTAGCAAAAGTGCAACATCTGTGCCACCTTTGGGCACTCCAGCCACTTCTGGGCAGCCGGCGGCCGTGCAGGCCAGGACCTTGAGAAAGCGAGGGGCCGGGAGGCAACGCCTCCCGGCCCCTGGTCTTTCCGGCCCGGCGGTGGACGAGCCGCCCTGTCCGCCCCCCCCGGCGCTGCAGGCCAGCCTAGCCTACTGGGCCTGCCGCAACCGATCCTGCGCCAGCCGCGCCTCCCGCGAGTTCTTGAACCGGTTCATGAGCTCCCGCAGGACCGCCGTCCCCCGAGCGGTCTCCTTCAGCTCCAGGTAGGCATAGCCCTGCTTCAGCATCGCGCTGGGGACCTTGTTGCTGTCGGCATGGTTTTTCACAACCACCTCGAACTCCCGGATCGCCTCCGGGTACTTCCCCTGGCTGTAGTAGGACTCCCCCAGCCAGTACTGGGCATTCCCCACCAAACTCGTCTTCGGGAAGAGCTGGAGGTAGGTCTTGAACCCGTTGATGGCCAGGTCGTAGTTCCCTTTGGTGTAGTCATTGAGCGCCGCCTTGTAGACCTCGTCCGGCGTGGCCCCCAGGGCCGCCGCCGGGGCAGCAGGGGCGGCCGCCGGAGGAGTGGGCGCGGCCGCCGGGGGCGCTCCTGGCGTTGCTGGAGGCGCCGGGGCCAGGGCCGCGGCCGGCGGTGGGAGGGGGATCGGCTGCGCCGGGAGACCCGGCGGCGTCCCCGGCGGGACCCCCGCACCGGGCACTCCAGTCTGCGGGCCCCGCGGGCCCGGCGGCACCGGGGCCAGGGCCGCCGCCGGCTTCTGGGTGGCCAGCTCGGTCAACCGCCGCACCGCCACCTCCAGGGCATCAATGCGCTGGTTGGCCTCGCCCAACCGGTGCGACGTCTCCTCCACCCGCCCCTGCGTGATCCGGTTCTCGGAAGAGAACTCCCCGATCTTCGCGCTCAGGTTACCCTGGGACTGCGAGAGGCGCTGCGCGTCCTCCTTCAGGCTGGTCAAGAGCTGGTCAATCTTCCCCCGCCCCTCGGCCTCTATGGCCTGGAACCGCTCCCGGAGCTGGGCCTCCACCCGGGCCAGCCGCTCCTCGCCAAAGGCGCGGCTCCCCTCGAGGCTGCGGGAGAGGGCCGCGACGTCGCGGCGCAGGATCCGCACATCCTCCTGGAGCGACGTGTACTCCTGCCCCGGCACCACGGCGGCGCAGGCCGCCAGGGGGAGCAGGAGGAGCATCATCGTCCGAGCCATCCAGCCGTGCTTTTGCACTCCTGTCACCTCCTAGGAAACCGGGATACCCGATGGGCCCGGCGGTTGTGCTACCGGGCCGACCCGTCATAGCTCAGGACACAGGGCTGTTCCTCGCCGTACGAGGCCGTCGTGATCCGGCTCGCGGCGCTGTCCCCCGGGACGAGGCAGTCACGGAGGACCGAGGCGCGCCTGCGGGACCGCTACGCTTCGGTCCAGAGCTGCCTTCGCCTCGGCGCTCCAGTCCACCCGACCGCGCTCCCTTACGGCTGGACGATGAAGTGGCCCCGGCGGTTCCACCGCCAGGCCGACTCGTCGTGGCCCAGGACGAAGGGCCGCTCCTCCCCGTAGGAGATGGTCCGGATCCGGCCGCCCGCGATCCCGGCTGCCACCAAGTAGTCCTGGACGGTCTTGGACCGCCGATCGCCGAGGGCGAGGTTGTACTCGTTGGTGCCCCGCTCGTCCGCGTGGCCCTCGATGACCACCTTGACCCCCGCGTTGCCCTTCAGCCAGGAGACGTTCCTGTTCAGGGACCCCTTGGCGTCATCCCGCAGGACCGCCTTGTCGAAGTCGAAGAAAACATCCTCCAACGGGCCGGCGGCAGACGTCGGGGCCCCAGTCGGGCGCGATGGGGCCCCGGGGGTCACCGGCTGCTCGCGGACGGCGCCGGGCTGGCGCACCGGCGCCTCCGCGACCCGCGGGGGCTCGGCCGGCGCACCGGGGCCGGCGCCCGGGGGCGAGGTGCCGGCCGCCGCGCCCACGCCGCCCGGCTGGGCCTGCCCCACGCCGGGCGCGGTGGCGCAGGCGGAGACGAGCAGGCCCACCGCCAGAACCAGGACTGCCACCAGGGCTCCGTACCATCCCGTGTGCTGTGTCCGCATGGCTCCTCCTTTAGGCAGTGCCCTCACTCGGAGAGACGAGAAAGACCGCACGCGCACGATGCCCCCACCCTCACGGAGACCAGTCGGGGGCGAAGTTGTCACCGGTCCGGGTAAGCTGGCGGGGGGCGGACCCGTCGGCCCGCATCACGAAGATCTCCCGCCGCCCCGTCCGGGTGGAGCTGAAGACCAGGTGCCGGCCATCCCGTGACCAAGCCGGATCCTCGTTACTCCCCTCGGAGGTGAGGGTCTGCACCTCCGAGCCGTCCGGGTTCATGAGGGTGATCTGGAACCGGCCCGACAGGTTGGAGACGAAAGCAATCTTGTCCCCCCGCGGCGACCAGCGGGGGGAGGAGTTGTAGTCCCCCTGGAAGGTCAGGCGGCGCAGGTTCGTCCCCTCCAGTTCAATCGCGTAGATCTGCGGCGCCCCCCCCCGGTCCGAGGTGAAGGCGATCTGCCGCCCGTTGGGGGAGAAGGTCGGGGAGACGGAGATGCCGGAGCCGGTCGTCAGGGCTCTGAGCCCGCTCCCGTCCTTGTGCATCAGGTAGATGTTGGTCCCCCCATCCTTGCTGAGAGAGAGGGCCACCCACTCACCGTCCGGGGACCAGGCAGGGGAGATGTTCAGGCCGGGCACCGCCGAGAGCTTCGTCCGGCTTCCCGTCTGGAAGTTCAGCAGGAAGAGGTCGGGATTGCCGTCCCGGTAGGAGGTATAGGCCAGGAGGCGACCGTCGGGGGACCAGCGGGGGGAGAGGTTGATGGACCGGTTCCCGGTCAACAGGACCGGGTTGTGGCCGTCGTAGTCCATCCCGTAGAGCTCCCGGGCCCCGTCCCGGGCCGCCACGTAGGCGATGCGGGTCTGGGCAACACCCCGCTCTCCCGTGTAGCCGAAGACGATCTCGTCCGCCAACCGGTGGGCGATCTGCCGGATTGCTGTCGCGTCCCCCAGGTACCGGCGGGCCACGATGGTCGTCCCCCGCTCCGCGTCGTACACGTGGCCCTCCAGGGCCAACTCCGTCCCTCGCCGCTCCAGGGTGCCGACCAGGAGCCCCTGCACCTTGAACAGGGCGAGCGTGGGGAGGACCCCGGTCTGGTCCCCCGGCTTCAGTTGCCGGGTATCCCCCGGCAGGAAGATGGGGTCAATCACCTCGAAGAGGCCGGTGAAGTCCAGGTCGGCGGCCAGGACGGACCGGACGACCGTGGCCAGGTCGGCCCCGGGGTTCGTATCGGGCAGTGGGGCGAACCCCGCGATCGCCAGCGGGATCCGCTGGAAGACCTCCTTCTGGATCTCCACCTGATAGCGCTGGGCATCCGCCGCGGCTCCCCCCAGTAGCACCAGGAGGCCCGCACCGGCTGCCCGGAGCGCTCGGCCACGCACCCGACGCATCAGCGCAGGCCCTCCTTGCCGGTAAAGGTGAAGGCGATGTCCACGTACTCCTCCCGCATCAGGTGGAGGAAGGGGGGATAGGGGACCGCTTCCTGGATCGCCCGCACCGCTGACATGTCGAAGAGCGGATTTCCGGACGGCCGGACCACCACCACGTCCCGCACGAAGCGGCTCCGGAGTACCCGCGCGTTGACCACCACGCGCCCCTGCCCGGGGGGCTGCCAGAGGTCCCGCACCCGCTCGCTGACGATGGCGGTGTAGGTGGCGGCCGCCGGATCTTCCGAGCCTGCCGTCGCCTCCACATCGGTCCCGTTGGCCGCGGCGACGGGCGCGGCGGCCGCCGGGGCCGCGAAGGGCGTCGGCACGATCGCCTCAGGCGCTGCCGCTTCCGGAGCGCGGGGGGCCGGCCGGACCGGTGGCGGCGGGGCCGCCACGATCGGTGGGGGGCTCTCCCGCCGGGGCCGGGTGCGCCCGGGGAGGGTGAGTTCC
>JAKEHP010000549.1 GCA_022614955.1 Candidatus Methylomirabilota bacterium | reverse complement strand
GCAGGACTGCCGCCACAAGGCCGCGCAGGGTCGGCCCGAAGGCAAGGAGCGCGGCAATGAACAGGCCGGCGGTCAGGACCTCCACCAGGGGATAGCGCCAGGAGATGGCCGCGCCGCAGGCCCGGCAGTGCCCCCGGAGCCAGAGGAAGCTGAGCAGGGGCACGTTGTCCAGCGCGCGGAGCGACGTCCGGCACGCCGGGCACCGGGAGCGGGGAGAGATCACGCTCTCCTCCTGGGGCAGCCGCTGGATGCAGACGTTGCAGAAGGAGCCCACGGCGAGGCCGAGGAGGAACCCGAGCGTCACGGTGGTGAAGGTCACCCCCTTCCCCCCCAGGTCGGGACCGCGAGCCCCGGGGCGCACGGGCCCACCTTCCGGCTCTTGGCGATCCACTCGGAGAAACCGATGTACCGGGCCTCGAGGAGCTGGCAGCCCATCGCCTGGAGGAGCCGGCGGAGCCCGGCGGGATCGTAGCGGGTGATGTGGTCCTTCGCGTACGCCCCCGGGAGGAGCCAGCCGTAGATCCGCTCGATGACCCGCCAGATCCAGCGGCTGTAGTCGGGCGTCCCCAGGACCAGGACTCCGCCCGGCGCGAGCACCCGCACCATCTCCCGGAAGAGGCCGGGGTCGGGCGGGACGTGCTCGATCACCTCGGAGCAGATGACGGTCCGGAAGGCGGCGTCCCGGAAGGGGAGGGCGTGGACACTCCCCTGGACCAGCCGCCCCTTGTGCCGCTGCAGGTAGCGGAGCTTCCGGAGCGCCACGTCCAGCCCCACCCCCTCCGGCAGACCACTGATGATCCGGGAGGAGCCGCAGCCGATGTCCAGCACGCTCCGCCGCTCCTCCAGGAACCCGTGGATGATCCGGTACCGGCGCCGCTGCCAGTAGCGCTGGACCGGAATGCGGCTGTCGAAGGCCCGGGCGTCGTAGTCGGCGGAGGCGACCGAGTTTCTGAGCTGCCACATGCGCCAGAGGGTCCGGAGGTAGGCGGCGGCGAAGCGGAGCAGGCGGACGTGGGACCGCCCCGCCCCCCGAGGGCGAAAGCGGAACGGGACCTCCCCCACCGTGAACCCGGATCCCACGGCCTTCACCAGGATCTCCTGCAGGACGTCGAAGTCGGTCGCCTGGGGCGCAATCTCCTCCACGATCTGCCGGCGGAAGAGGCGGAACCCGCTGCTGAGGTCCCGGACCGGCAGAGCCAGGATCCGGCGATACGTGGCATTCAGGACCCGGCTGAGGACCCACCGGGAGAGGCCCATCTC
>JAKEHP010000548.1 GCA_022614955.1 Candidatus Methylomirabilota bacterium | reverse complement strand
GTTGGAGCAGAGGAGGTCGGGTTGCTTCGGGTGCTTCTTGGCGGCGTTCCGCTCCATGGGGTAGCCGCAGCGGGTGCAGTCCATCGGTCCTCCGTACGTGGGATCCGGCCTTTAGGGTGGGCCGTTCGTTCCGAGCCGCAGGCTCGGTCCTTACCAACACAGCACTCTGCGTCAGCCTCTCGTCGTAGAGGGTCCACCACGCTTCGACGCAGCGTTGGGCGTGGTCCGGATAGAGGTGGGCGGTGATCCAGACGCCGGTACGCTGGCCGAGACCGCTCCGGTCCTCGACGCCGAGTCGCATGCCGCTAGCGTCCTTCCGGAGCAGGGTGAATGGCGGAAATGCGGAGCATCTGGAGGGTGACGTAGTGCAGGCTCTGGGGGCCGGGCTCCAGCCCGAAGGCGAGCTGGGTGAGATCCCCGAGCTTGAGGGCGCGTGTCCCCATCCACTGACCTAAGATGGGGTGCCAGTTGGGCTTATCCAGCCAGGCATGCACGGTTTCGGCTGGGGGTTCGGCGCGGTAGCCAGCCGGGGGGTCATCCACGGCGAGGAAAAAGCCGCGGTCCGGGGTGACCTTCGGGCTCACCGACCGCACTCCGCTGCATAAAGAATCCCTTCCCACCATCCCCCAGTGGCTGGATTCATGGTTCCGTGCCGCCTCATGAGCTTTCCCTCCCGCGGGCCCCCCGCGTCTCCGAGACCACCACTCCACAGTTTCGGCATTTCCAGCCGAGCAGTCGCGCCGAACGGGCGGACCGGGCCACCCGCCGCCGGATCGCGCGGAAGCCCGTCTGCGCCCCGCAATGCGGGCAGGGGGCTTCCCGGTCGTCCCAGGCCTGTTCCGCGCGTCCGGCCTCCTCGTCAGCCCAATGGGGGGCCTCTTGGGGCTCGGGCGGCAGGTCGCGACCCTCGCGTTCGGCCCGGAGTCGGTCCTCCCACTCGTGGAGCCGAAAGGCGGCTTCCGTGGGGTTCATCGGCTCCGGTCCCAGCGGATCAGGGAGACTGTCCTTCGTGCGGCTCATGGGGTGAC
>JAKEHP010000547.1 GCA_022614955.1 Candidatus Methylomirabilota bacterium | reverse complement strand
GGTCGCCGTCGCCGTCTGGCCCTGGGGGGCCTACCTCGGGGCGGAGGGGCTGAAGCGGGGAATCCGGGTCAAGATTGCCTCCTTCACGGCGCACCACGCGAACGTCACCATGACCAAGGCGAAGATCTGCGGCAACTACGCCGTCGCGCAACTGGCCAAGATGGAGGCGATCGCCGCCGGCTACGACGAGGCGATCCTCCTGGATGCGCAGGGGAACGTCACCCAGGGCTCCGGCGAGAACATCTTTATCGTCCGCCACGGGGTCCTCAAGACCCCGCCCATCACCGCGGTCCTCGAGGGGATCACCCGGTCGAGCGTCCTCACGCTGGCGCGCGAGCGCGGGGTGCCGGTGGTGGAGGAGTCCTTCGCGCGGGACGAGCTCTACATCGCCGACGAGGCCTTCTTCACCGGGACCGCGGCGGAGGTGACCCCCATCCGCGAGGTGGACGGGCGGGCGATCGGCCCGGGGAAGGTCGGGCCGGTGACAGCCCGCCTCCAGGGGGCCTTCTTCGACGTCGTCCAGGGGAAGGACGCCGCGCACCAGGACTGGCTGACGCTCGTCTAGCGAACGAGGCGGCCCGGGGAGCGTGCAGGGCACCCCGGGCCGTGCTGCCTTCAGGGGCGGGACGGGACCGGGGCCGGGCGGTTGACGAGGACCATCCCGGTGCTCACCAGGGCCGCGCCGAGGAGGAGGCCGGGCCCCAGGGGCTCCCGGAGGAGCAGGGCGCCGGCCAGGACGCCGAAGAGGGGCGTGAAGAAGGTGAAGCCCGAGAGCCCGGTCGCCGGGTAGCGGAGGAGGAGGGAGAACCAGACCAGGTACGAGGCGAAGGCGACGATGATGCTCTGGTACAGGACGGCCCAGAGGACGGCTGGCCGGGGGTCGAAGACGAGGGGATCCTCCCAGGCGAGCGCCCCGAGGAGCAGGAGGACTGCCGAGACCGCTAGCTGATAGAACAGCATCTGGGCGGGCGTCATCCGGTCCCCGACGATCCCTTTGAGGTAGAGGGTGGCCACGGCCCAGAGCGCGCCGCCGCCCATCACGAGGAGGTCGCCGAGGAGGCGCCCGGCCGAGAGCCCCTGCAGCCGGTCGGCGAACGTCGCGACCAGGCCGGCGAACGCGAGGCACAGGCCGAGGAGTTTGCTCCGGGTCAGGGGTTCCCCGGGGAGCAGCCAGTGGGCCCCCACCGCCACGAAGAAGGGGGTCGTGTACAGGAAAAGCACCCCCCGGGAGGCGGTGGTGTGGTTCAGGCCCACGAAGATGAGCACGAATTCGACGCCGAAGATGATCCCCAGGACGACGCCGTGCAGGGCCGTCCGGTCCCGGTGCCAGAGCGGGGTGCGGGAGAGCAGACACCAGCCGGCCACCAGGACGCCAGCAATCCAGGAGCGGACGGCGGCGGCGAAGATGGGGGCGAGCCCGCTGTTGCCCACCTTGACCGCCACCTGGTTCGCCCCCCAGATGGCGCAGAGGCAGACGACGACGGCGATCCCCTTGGCGTCCACGCGGCTTGGCGGCGGCACCGGGTCCTCCTCGAAGGTGCTAGGATAGCGCGCCCCGGCCGGTCGGGCCAGGGCCACGCGAGGCAGCAATGCGGATGACCGACCTCTTCGGGCGGGAGAAGGCGCTCCTCGGGATGGTCCACCTCCTCCCGCTCCCCGGCAGCCCCCGCTGGGAGGGCAGCCTGCAGGCCGTCCTGGAGGCCGCGCGGGAGGACGTGAAGGCGCTCGAGGCCGGGGGCATGGACGGCTGCCTGGTGGAGAATCACGGGGACGCGCCCTTCACGCCGGGGTCAGTGGACCCGGCCACCGTGGCGGCCATGGCGGTCGT
>JAKEHP010000086.1 GCA_022614955.1 Candidatus Methylomirabilota bacterium | reverse complement strand
TCCACCATGTCCGCCTTGTTCAGGAAGACCACCATGGCCGGGACCCCGACCTGGCGGGCGAGGAGGATGTGCTCCCGGGTCTGGGGCATGGGGCCCTCGGAGGCGGCCACGACCAGGATCGCCCCGTCCATCTGGGCGGCCCCGGTGATCATATTCTTGATGTAATCCGCGTGCCCGGGGCAGTCCACGTGGGCGTAGTGGCGCTTCTCCGTCTCGTACTCCACGTGGGAGATGGCGATGGTGATCCCCCGCTCCTTCTCCTCCGGGGCCTTGTCGATCTGGTCGAAGGGGACGAACTGGACCTTCGGGTTGACGGCGTGCAGGGCCTTGGTGATGGCCGCGGTCAGGGTGGTCTTCCCGTGGTCAATGTGCCCGATGGTCCCGATGTTCATGTGCTCTTTCGTCCGCTCGAACTTCGCTTTGGCCATTGCCAGGCTCCTCCCCTGCCGCCTACCGCGCCGTGGGCCGCCCCGCCACCCGGCTCACGATCTCCTCCGCGATGGTCGTCGGCACCGGCTCGTAGCGGGCGAACTGCATGGTGTGGGTCGCCCGGCCCTGGCTCAACGACCGGAGGGTCGTGGCATAGCCGAACATCTCGGCCAGGGGGACCTCCGCCCGGATCATCTGCGCGGCGGCCCGGGATTCGATCCGCTGCACCCGCCCCCGCCGGGCGTTCAGGTCCCCGATGATGTCGCCCATGAACTCGTCCGGCACCACCACATCCACCTGCATGACGGGCTCCAGGAGGATCGGCTTGGCGCGCCGCACCCCCTCCTTGAAGCCCAGGGACCCCGCGATCTTGAAGGCCAGCTCGGAGGAGTCCACCTCGTGGTAGGAGCCGTCGAAGAGGGTCACGCGCACGTCCACCACCGGGTACCCGGCGAGCACCCCGGTCTCCATCGCCTCCCGGACGCCCTTCTGCACCGCCGGGATGTACTCCCGCGGGATGGCGCCCCCGACGATCTTGTTGACGAACTCGAACCCCTTGCCTGCTGGCTGGGGCTCCAGCCGGAGCCAGGCGTGGCCGTACTGGCCGTGCCCGCCGGTTTGCCGGATGAAACGCCCCTCCGCCTCCACCGGATCGGTGACGGTCTCCCGGTAGGCCACCTGGGGCTTCCCCACGTTCGCCTCCACCTTGAACTCCCGCAGGAGGCGGTCCACGATGATCTCCAGGTGAAGCTCCCCCATCCCGGCGATGATGGTCTGCCCTGTCTCCTCGTCCGTGTGGGCTTTGAAGGTGGGGTCCTCATTGGACAGGGCGGTGAGGGCGACCGAGAGCTTCTCCTGGCCCTCCTTGGTCTTGGGCTCGATGGCCACCGCAATGACCGGGTGGGGGAACTCGATGGCCTCCAGGAGGATGGGGTGGGCATCGGTGCAGAGGGTGTCGCCGGTCTTCGTGCCCTTCAGGCCGACGGCGGCCCCGATGTCCCCGGCCCGGATGACCTTGATATCCTCCCGCTTGTTCGCGTGCATTCTCAAGAGGCGGCCGATCCGCTCCTTGGTCCCCCGGGTGGAGTTGGTCACGTAGGAGCCGGCCTCCAGCACCCCCGAGTAGACCCGGAAGAAGGCGAGCTGCCCCACGTAAGGGTCCGCCATGATCTTGAAGGCGAGGGCAGCGAAGGGCTCGGTGTCGGCGGGGCTCCGGGTCACCCGGTCCCCGGTCTTGGGGTGGGTCCCGACCACCGGGGGGAGGTCCACCGGGGAGGGGAGGAGGTCTAGCACGGCATCCAGGAGGGGCTGGACCCCCTTGTTCTTGAAGGCGGCGCCGCACAGGACCGGGATCACCCGCATGCCGAGCGTCGCCTTCCGCAGGGCGACGAGGATGTCCTCGGCGGGGATCCCCTCCCCTTCCACGTACCGCTGGAGGAGCCGCTCGTCCTGCTCCGCCACGGCCTCCAGCAGCTTCTCCCGCGCCTTCACCACTTCCGGTTTGAGTTCGGCGGGGATCGGCTCCAGGCGGAAGCGGCCCCCCAGCGTCTCCTCGTCCCAGAGGATGGCCTGCATCCGGATCAGGTCCACCACCCCCTGGAACTTGGCCTCCACCCCGACGGGGATCTGGATGGCCACCGGGTTCGCCCCCAGGCGCTCCGCCATCATGAGCATGGTCCGGTAGAAGGCGGCGCCGGTCCGGTCCATCTTGTTGACGAAGGCGATCCGGGGGACCCCGTACTTGTCCGCCTGCCGCCAGACCGTCTCCGTCTGGGGCTCCACCCCGCTGACCGCGTCGAAGAGGACGATGCCCCCGTCCAGCACCCTGAGCGACCGCTCCACCTCCACCGTGAAGTCCACGTGGCCCGGGGTGTCAATGAGGTTCACCTGGTGGTCCCGCCAGAAGCAGGTGGTGGCGGCAGACGTGATGGTGATGCCCCGCTCCTTCTCCTGGGCCATCCAGTCCATTTCGGTGGATCCAGCGTCCACCTCCCCGATCTTGTGGGTCTTCCCCGTATAATAGAGGATGCGCTCCGTGGTGGTGGTCTTGCCGGCATCAATGTGGGCCATGATGCCGATGTTCCGGATCCGGTCCGTCCCGTTCCCCTGCGACAACCCCGATCCTCCCGTCGTCCCGGCTCGCTCCCGGAAACGGCCAGGGCCCCACCCCGGCCCCCGCCGCGCTCCCGGCGGGGTCCGGGGTG
>JAKEHP010000085.1 GCA_022614955.1 Candidatus Methylomirabilota bacterium | reverse complement strand
GCGGTGCCCGTGCCGAAGTGGATGGACGGGACCCCGGTTGGCCTCAGGCCGTCAAAGAGGCGGTGCATGTGGGGCTGGATGGACTCTCGGTAGTCGGCAGGGCTGAGGCAGCCGACCCAGCTATCGAAGACCTGCACCGCCTGGACCCCCGCCGCAATCTGAGCCTGCAGATACTGCAGAGTCGCCTCGGTGAGGCGCCCCATGAGCTCCGCCCAGACCTCGGGAGCGCCGTACATCAGCTCTTTGACCCGCTGGAAGTCGCGGGTGGGAGCGCCCTCGATCAGGTAGCTGGCGAGGGTGAACGGCGCCCCGGCGAAGCCGATGAGCGGGACCGTGGCCTGTTGCAGGATCAGGCCGATGGCCTCGAGCACCGGGGCAACGTACTGCTGCGGCTCGAAGGGTCGGAGGGCCCGCACATCGGCGGCGGTGCGAATGGGCGCCTCGATGATTGGCCCGACGCCCTCCTGGAGATCGAACCGCACCCCCATGTCGCCCAGGAGCAGCATGATATCCGCGAAGAGGATAGCCGCATCCACGCCCAACGTCGCCACGGGCAAGAGGGTGACCTCCGCGCACAGCGCGGGATCGCGAGCAACATCGAGCAGCGTATGGTGCTCGCGCACGCGCCGATATTCCGGAAGCGAGCGGCCTGCCTGGCGCATGAACCACACGGGAGTGCAGTCCACGGGCTCCCGACGGCATGCCCGCAGGAATCGGTCGTTTGTCATGATCTTCCCGTCCACGCGAATCCCCTGGATCCCCGCAGGCTGGCCCTTCGTTCTGCGGCGACACGGACCTTGTGGCGGCCCGCCTCCAGCCGGCCGATGCGTCTGGGGAGGCCGGCCTAGTGCATGTAGATCCCGCCGTCCACGTTCAAGGCCTGGCCGGTGATGTTGCGGGCCTCGTCGGAGGCCAGGAAGGCGACGGCGTGTCCGACGTCCTCTGGCGTCTGCTCCCGCTGGAGCGGGACCCACTCCCGCACCCGCATCTCGAAGACCTCCCGGGGGCTCTTCCCCTTCAGGGCGGCCACGTTCTTGATCATGCCGGCGCCGAGGAACTCCCACAGGGGAGTCCACAGGAGCCCGGGGCAGATGGTGTTGACGGTGATGCCGTGCGGGGCCAGGTCCCGGGCCAGGACGCGGGTCAAGGTAATCACCCCGCCCTTCGAGACGCTGTAGGGGGGGCTGGTGGCCGCCCCAAGCTGCCCGGCGATGGAGGCGATGTTGACGATCTTCCCGGCCTGGCGGGCGATCATGTGGGGGGCCACCGCCTTGCAGCAAAGGAAGATCGCCTTCACGTTCACCTGGTAGACCCGGTCCCAGTCCTGCTCCACGTTGTTGGTGAAGGGGAGGCCGATCGGGGCGGGGATGCCGGCGTTGTTCACCAGGATATCGAGCTTCCCGAAGGTCTTGAGGGCCCGGCGGACCATCGTGGCCACCTGGGCCGCCTTCGACACATCTGTCTTGACCGCAAGCGCCCGCCGGCCGAGCCGGGTGACCTCCGCGGCCACGGCTTTCGCGCCGGCCAGCTTGATGTCCGGGAGGACAACGTCCGCGCCCTCCCGCGCCAGGCAGAGGGCGATCGCCCGGCCGATGCCGCTCCCCGCGCCCGTGACGATCGCCGACTTCCCCTGCAGCCGCATGCTCCCTCCGGCCCCCCGGCCCGTCAGGCGCCGGCCCCGAGCGTGGTGAGGCCCCCATCCACCACGATGACCTGCCCCGTGAGCGCCACATCGGTGGCCAGGTAGAGGGCTGCCGCCGCCACATCCTCCACGGTGGCCACCCGCTTCAGCGGAGTCGTCTGCTGCACCTTCTCCTTGAGGCTCTCGGGCCAGTTGCCGAAGCCCGTCCACACGTACCCCGGCGCCACCGCGTTGACGCGGATGGTCGGGGCCAGCGCCCGGGCCAACGAGCGGGTCATGGTGGTGAGGCCGGCCTTCGACGCCGCGTAGGCGATGGAGGAGCCGGCCCCCGTGAAGGCCGCCACCGTCCCGATGTTGATGACGCACCCCCCGCCCCGCTGGCGCATGGCGGGGACCGTCGCCCGGACGCAGTAGAACGGCCCCTTGAGGTTGACCCCCAGGGCCCGGTCCCAGATGGCCTCCGTCAGGCCCTCCAGGTCGTCGTGGGGGACCCGCTGGGTCCACCCGGCGTTGTTCACCAGGATGTCCAGGTGCCCCAGCTTCTCCACCGCGGCCTGGACGAGCCCCCGCGCCTCCGCATCGTGCGCCACATCGGCCTGGAGGGCGACCGCACCCCCGCCGCCCCGGGCGATCTCGGCCACCACCGCCTCCGCCGCCTCCCGGGAGCGCGAGTAGTTGACGGCGACCGCCGCTCCCTCCCGCGCCAGGGCGAGCGCGATGGCCCGCCCGATGCCCGTCCCGCCCCCCGTCACCAAAGCGGCCTTCCCGCTCAGTCGCATGTCCGTCCTCTCAGGGGCGCGCCCCCCTCCCCGCCGATGCCACCCCGCCAGAGGGTCCAGACGGCCGGGTCCTCCTGCCCGAGCACCCAGGCCGAGAACCCTCGCAGCCCGTGACGCCGCACCAGGGCCAGCCGCTCCGCGACGCTCCGGGCATCCTCGTACCAGACAGTGGTCACCGTCGCATCACTCGCCCCCACGAAGAAGGGAGTGCGCTGGACCGGGTCCCACCGGGCCGGGACCCCGAGCAGCTCCCGGAGAGCCTGGGCCTCCCGGAACCCGCCGTACCCGGGTCCGCCCCTACTCCGCCACGCCCGGTAATAGAGAGGGATGCCCAGGGAGAGCTTGGCCGGCGCTACCTGGGCCAGAGCATGCGCCAGGACCGCCTCCACCCAGGGGAGCCCCGCCACCGGCCCGGGGCCCGTGAGGCGGGTGTGCTGGTCGTAGGTCATCAGCGAGAGGAAGTCCGCCGCATCGGCCAGCCCAGCATAGTCGAAGACCCCCGCCCACTCCTCCCAGAACCCCGGGGCATACGCGCCCGGCTCCTGGCTATGCTGGGCGACGACCGCCACGCTCAGCGAGAGCCCCGCGCCCCGGAAGGCCGCCCCGGCGGTTCGGACAAAATTGGTATAGCGGTCTCGAGCGGCCGCCGGGATGTGCTCGAAGTCGAACTGGACCCCGGCCCACCCCTCGGCCCGCGCCCGGGAAAGCAGAGCCGCGATCGCCCGCGCCTGGCGCTCTGGCGAGTCCAGAACCTCCAGGATGGGTTCGGGGCGGAAGCCGGGATTCACGACCAGCGGGACGAGAGGGATGCGGCAGGCCCGCACGGCGGCGACGAGCGCCGGCGGAAGGGCGCCGACCAGGGTGCCGTCCGCCTCAAGCGTCAACACCTGCGGAGCCAGGACATCCACCTGCGCCCCGTGGGCCACGAGCGAGGCCACCCCCGCCGCATCATCCACGGCGTAGAAGAGCCGTTCTGCCGGCGGGCTGGCGGCGAGGAGGGCAGCGAGGACCACGGTCGGGAGCATCGGCGCGGCCAGGCTACTCCGGCGCCGGCCGGCGGTACTTCTCCTTCAGGGCAGTTGGGGCGATGGCGATCCGCTTGCCGCTCACGTCGTCCAGGATGTAGACCTCTTCTTTCAGGGTGCCGCTGGCGAAGACCTCGAAGACCTCCAGCACCTCCTCCATGCTCGCCTCGGGGCGCGCCGCCATCATCTGTTCTACCTCGGGGATCTTGAGGCGCCGGCCCATCACTCTCCCCAGGGGTTGCCCCGGTCCAGCTTCTCCTGCGCCTTCTGCAGCTCTTTGATGACGTGCTGCAACTGCTCGGCCACGTGCCCGGGGGAGGAGAGCTCCACGTAGGCCCCGACCAGCACCTCGAGGGCGCGCATGATCCCCGACTCGTCCTCGGGGTCGTAGGTGACTTTCCGGGAGCGGCCCACTCAGTACCCTACGGTGACGTGCGCCCGCCCGGGACCCTCCGGGCGGCAGGCCACCCAGCCCCCGAGGGGCAGAACCACGTTGTCCCGGCGGTGTCCGGCAGGGATGGGACCGAAGCAGGGGACCTTCGCGGCGGCGGTATACTCCTCGAGGACCTCCGCGAGCGGACGGGACGGCCGTCCCGGGGCCGGGCGGCAGCGGTGAAACTCCCCATAGAGAAGCCCGCGCAGATCGCGCAGCTTCCCCGCGGCCCGGAGCTGCCAGAGCATCCGATCCACCCGGTACGGCTCCTCGTTCACGTCCTCCAGGAAGAGGACCCGGCCCGCTGTCTGGATCTCATCCGGCGTCCCCAGCGAGGCGGCCACGAGCGTCAGATTGCCCCCGGTAAGAGGCCCCCGCAGCGGGGTCGGGCTGCGCGCTCCCCACCACCTCCCCGCCGCGCTGAAGCGGTGGCGCCGGCCCGGGTGCAGGAGCAAAGCCCGGACACTCTGCCGGGTCCGCCGGGAGCGGAGGAGGCCGAAGTCGGGGGCCACCATGGGCCCGTGAAAGACCACGAGTCCGGCCCGCTGCAAGAGCGCCAGGAGGAGAATGGTGACGTCGCTCGACCCGACGAAGACCTTGGGATGGTGCCGAATGGCGGCGAAGTCCAGGTGCTCCAGGAGACGACCCGCCCCG
The DNA here is from genome assembly GCA_022614955.1 of Candidatus Methylomirabilota bacterium. Classification (GTDB taxonomy): domain Bacteria; phylum Methylomirabilota; class Methylomirabilia; order Methylomirabilales; family JACPAU01; genus JACPAU01. The sequence goes on along the minus strand of JAKEHP010000085.1, from coordinate 7,953 downwards.
TACCCGCCCCGGGCGCACACGATGCCCCGGACGCCCGGGTCTCTCACCATGGCCATGATGCCGGCAGCCCGCTCGGCATCGCGCCCGGCCAGGTAGCCCCACCGGGCGTCCAGGTTCGGCGCCAACCGCAGCGCGAAAGGGCCGAGGCGCTCCAGCGCGCGCAGCCCCCGCTTGAGCGGCCCGCGCGCCGGAGGGCCCGACGGAGCCACGACGCCTAGCGTATCCCCGGGGCGCAGGCATGGGGGAACCCGGAGGCGCCGCTCAGCCACGCCCTGGTCTCGCGCAACCGCCCCCGCTGTCCGTCCCCCTGCTGCCCGGTGCCGGCATCGCCAGGGCGCACCTTACCAGCGGGAATCGGCGCGGTCAAGCCCCCGCGGCCCCCGAGCGGAGAGTGAAGGTGAGGCTTCGCTCCGGCGCCTGGCCCCACGCGGCGTGGAACCCCGCCAGATCGGAGAGCGGACTCGCGGGAAGCAGGCGCCCGGTCACGACAAAGCTGGCCGGATCCTTCGTGAAGGGGTAGGGCGTGAGCGTCGCGCCGCCCGCATCCGGCGTGAAGTCGAGATCGTTCCGACGCTGCCCCTTGCCGAGCGGGACAGCGGTGAAGGTCTGGGGCTCGATGGCGCCGCAGCAGAGGAGGAGGGAGAGGGCGTCGAGGAGCTGCAAGAGGCGGAAGTTTGCCGTGAGGCGTGCGGTGGCGACGGCCTCCCGATAGCGGGGGCGCATCCCGAGGCCCTTCCGCAGGGCGGTCTGGAGACGCTCCTGCTCCACGAGGAACGTCCGGACGGCGGCCCGGTCCGACTCCGGCGTCCGGGCCGCCGGGTCCAGCCGGAACCGCATCAGGGCCGCTCCGTGCATGCTGACCAGGAGCCCGGCGTACGGGTTCTGCTCCAGCATCCGCTGCGCGCCGCGCCGCCAGATGACCAGATGGTCCGCAACCGGCATCTCGGTGAAGTGGAACGGGCGGCCAGCGGCGCGGTCGAGGCCCGGGGCAGCCTCCCACTCCACCCAGCCGTTGTCGTGCTCGGCCACGGCGCGGAGAACCTCGGCCCGCGGAACGGGGGGCAGGAAGGGAGGACGCCCCCAGGCTTCTCCCATGGCGCCGGCGAAATGGGCGTGGTCCGGCTGGCTGATGCAGAGCCAGTGCCCGTCCATCGCCCGGCGGATCATCCCGCCTCCGGCGGGAGCGGCGCGGGGGAAGCGGGACGCCGGGGAGGCACCACCGTGGCCCGGCCCCGCAGGACCACCTCCCCCCGCTGATTCACCCCGACCACCTCCAGGGTGATCCGGTGGCGGGTCGGGTCCTTCCCAACCACGGTGCCCGTCAGGGTCACCGTGTCGGCGAAGAATACTGGGGCGACGTACTCGATGCTGAAGCCGGCCCCGATCGTCCCGGGGCCCGGGAGGCAGGTGCCTGCGAGAGTCGGGATCATGCTCGCGGTCAGGACCCCGTGGACGATCCGCCGCCCGAAGCGGGTGGTCTGGCAGTAGGCCTCATCCAGGTGGAGGGGGTTGGCGTCGCCGATCAGGCGGGCGCAGCGGGCCGTCTCGCTCTCGGTCCAGGTCCGGACGAGACTGGCGCGGTCCCCCAGGCGGATCTCCTCGAACGTGCGCGAACGCTCCACGGCTCCTCCCTCCGGCGCGCACAACGCGCGGCCGCATTGAACCTACCGGATGAAGCGCGTAGAATGCAACCGGCTCGCCGGAGGGCCCCATGGAGAGACCGCGGCTCCGCCCGATTGACGCCTTCCCCACTCACGTGGACGGAAAACCGGTTCTGTGCCTGCGGGACCCGCAGGGCCTCACCGACCGGGTTCTGTTCCTCCCGCTGGCGACGGCCGAGATCCTGCAGCACCTGGACGGGGCGCACAGCATCCTGGACATCCAGGCCGCCTGGGTCCGGCGGCGCGGGGACCTCCTCTTCCGGGAGCAGGTGGAGCAGCTCCTCGCCCTCCTGGACGATCACCTGCTCCTGGAGAACGCGCGCTTCACCGCCGCCCGGGAGGCCGCGGAGCGGGGGTTCGCCGCCGCCCCCCTCCGGCCTGCCTTTCACGCCGGGCGCGCCTACGACGCTGACCCGGCCCTCCTCCGGGCGACCCTGGACGGCTTCTTCACGGCTCCCGAGGGCCCGGGACAGCCTGGGCCGCCCCGGGGAACGGGCCTGCAGGCGGTGCTCGCCCCCCACATTGACTTCACCCGGGGGGGGCCAACCTACGCCTGGGCCTACCGGGCGGTCCTGGAGGCCGCGGATGCCGACTGCTTCATCGTGCTGGGGACGGCCCACTCGGCCCTGGGGGGCCGCTTCTCCCCCAGCCTCAAGGACTTCGCCACGCCCTTCGGGCCCCTCGCGACCGACCGGGGGTTCGTCGAGCGGCTCCTCCACCGGACCGGCCGGGAGGGGATCGTGGTGGATGACTTCGTCCACCGGGCGGAGCACTCCATTGATTTCCAGGCGGTGTTCCTCCAGTACCTGTACGCGGGAAGGCGGACGATCCGCCTGGTCCCGATCCTGTGCGGGACGCTCACGGACTTCGTCCTCACGGGGAAGGCGCCGGCGGATGACCCAGTGGTACGCCGCTTCGTGACGGCCCTTCAGGAGACCATCGCGGCGGCGGGGGAGCGGGTGTGCCTGCTGGGGGGGGTGGATCTGGCTCACCTCGGGCCCCGCTTCGGGGACCCGGCACCCCTCACGGCCACGCACCTGAGGCGAGTAGCCCAGGACGATACCGCGATGCTTCAGGCGGTCACGGCGGGAGACGCGGAGGGGTTCTTCGGCTTCGTCCAGCGGGAGCGGGATCGGCGGCGGATCTGCGGTCTCTCGCCGATCTACATCTTGCTCAAGGTCCTGGAGGGGGTGAAGGGCACACTCCTCCGCTACAGCCAGTGGCCGGACCCGCAGGGAACCGTCACCTTCGCCAGCCTGACCTTCCCGTGACTTCGGGCAGGCGTCAGAATCGCCCGCCCCGCTCTTGGCCGCCGCGACCGGGGCCGGGCCCGCGATCCCTCTGGGGCGGCCGGGCCTCGTTGACGACCAACTGGCGGTTCTTCAGGGCATGGCCGTTGAACAAGGAGACGGCCTTCTGCGCCTCCTCGTCCGTGGTCATCTCCACGAAGCCGAAGCCCCGCGACTGGCCGGTGTAGGCATCGGTGATGATCTTCACCGAGGCAACGGACCCCGCCTGGGCGAACAGATCCCGCAGATCCCCCTCCGTTGCCTGATAGGACAGATTCCCCACGTACAGTCTCCGTGCCATACGCCCTCCTCCCTCTCCCACCCCTCCGGAAACAAAAAACCCCTCAAAGGCATCCCCAGTCCTTTGAGGGGCGAACGCTCACAGGAATCGTCCTGTCCTGCGGAAGCCGATGATGAAAACTGCGTCGTATACACTAGCCGAGGTCCCTGAACCTGTCAAGGCAAATCCTGCCCCCGACGGACGCCCGGATGAGCGGGGCGCATGCCTCCGCCCCTTGACACTCTCCCGGCCCGCCCCCCATTATCAGCCCGTTGCCCGGCGGCCCGGGGACGCGGCCCATCCCGGGCGCGGGGGAAGGAGGCAGGCCCCATGAGCGCCTTCGCCGCGGAGCTGGTCGGGACCTTCTATCTCGTCTTCGTCGGTGCCGGCAGTATCATCCTGGACACCCACACGGGTGGCGGCGTCACGCTGCTGGGCATCGCGGCCGCCCACGGCCTCGCCCTCAGCATCGCCGCCTCCATCACCCTCCCCATCTCCGGCGGCCACCTGAACCCCGCCGTCACCCTCGCTATGCTGGCCACGAAGCGGATCGCCGGCGGCAAGGCGGCAGGCTACATCGTCGCCCAGCTCCTGGGGGCCACGGTGGCCGGCGTCCTCCTGAAGGGATTCTACCCCGCCCAGGCGGTGGCCAAGAGCAACCTGGGGACCCCCGCCCTCGGCCCCGGGGTCACCTTCGCCCAGGGGGTCGTCATCGAGACCATCCTCACCTTCCTCCTCCTCTTCACCATCTTCGGCGTGGCGGTGGACCCGCGGGCGCCGCAACATATCGCCGGCTTCTGCATCGGCCTCACGGTCGCCTTCGATATCCTGGCCGGCGGGCCCCTCTCGGGCGCCTCCATGAACCCGGCCCGGACCTTCGGCCCGGCCCTGGCGGCCGGGTTCTGGGACAACCACCTCGTCTACTGGATCGGCCCCGTCCTGGGGGGCCTGCTGGGGGCGTTCCTCTACCAGGGCCTGGTCTTGTCCCGGAAGTAGCCGCCGGTCCTCGCCGCGGGCCTCCCCCGGCTCGCGCCGGACGCGCCATGACGACCCGCAGCCGACAGAAGCTCACCCTCCTCCGGGAGCTGGTCCCCCGGCGTGGCCGGGTGCTCGTCCTCACCCACGACAATCCCGACCCCGACTCGCTGGCCAGCGCCGCCGCCCTCCGGTTCCTGCTGGCGGAGCTGTGCGCGGCCGAGGTCCTCCTCTCTTTCGGCGGGATCGTGGGCCGGGCCGAGAACCGCGCCCTCCTGCGCTACCTCCCCATCAAGGCGCACCCGGTGGAAGCCCTCTCCCCGAAGGAGTTCGACCTGCTGGCTCTCGTAGACACCCAGCCCCGCACCGGGAACAACTCCCTCCCCCCCGATCGCCTCCCCACCATCGTCATTGACCACCACCCCCTGCGCCGCCAGACCCGGCAGGTCCCGTTCCGGGACATCCGGCGGGGGTACGGGGCCACCTCGACCATCCTGACCGAGTACCTTCGGGTGGCTGGGATCAGCCCTGACACCCGGCTGGCAACCGGCCTGTTCTACGCGATTCAGTCGGAGACCCAGGACCTCGGCCGGGAGGCCTCACAGGCCGACGTGCAGGCGGCACTCTACCTTTACCCGTTCACGAACCGGCGGCTCCTGTCCCGGATCGAGTACTCCCGGGTCCCCCCCGAGTACTTCCGCGCCCTGGGCCGGGTCCTGAAGAATGCCACGGTCCACGACGGCGTGGTGGTCTCCCGCCTGGGAGAGCTGGAGTACCCCGACATGGTGGCGGAAATGGCGGACCTGCTCCTGCGGTTGGAGGACGCGCGGTGGGCCATCTGTCTCGGGACCTATGGGGAGGACCTGTTCCTCTCCCTCCGGACCTCGGAGGGGGATGCCAACGCCGGGTCCTTCATCCAAAAAGCCGTGGGGCGGATCGGGGCAGCCGGCGGGCACGGCATGATCGCGGGAGGGCGGATCCCCCTGAAGGAGCGGGGCGCGAAGACGGTGGCACGGCTGGAGGAGCGCCTGATCCGGCGGTTCCTCCGGGCGCTGAAAGTTTCGCCCGGCCCCGGGCTCCGGCTGGTCCCCTGAGGGGGATCAGTTCCAGCGGGAAGCTTCCCCGGAGGGGGAACTGCGCTGGCCGTGGACCAGCAGGAGGGCCTCCGAGACCGCCGCCGTGACCAGCTCCAGGCGGTGCCCCAGATCCAGCGCCTCCAGGATCTGCTGGCGCCGGGCAGACTCCACTACGACCACGGAGGCCACCCGGTCAATCAGGGCCGCGGGGGTGGGGGCCTCGGTCACCAAGCGGGTGAGACCCTGCTCCCTGCGCCCGATCTCCCCGAGCAGGCGAAGGAAGGAGGCCGTGAGCGCCTCGAGGCCTGGCGTAAGGGCGGCGGACCCGGCAGCGGGGAGTTGGTCCTCCAGCGAGCGACAGCGGGCCACGCGGTAGACCTCGGTCGGCTGGAGCTCCTCCTCGATGAGGACCCGGGCGAACCCCTTCAGAAGGATGTTGTACCTCCCGTCCGGCAGCCGCTCCACCTCCACCACCTCCCCCGCGCCGGCCACCGTGTGGATCGGCGGCCGCCCGTAGTAGTCCTGCTCCCACCCCGGCAGCAGCCGTACCACCACCATCTGCTTCTCTCCCGCCAGGCAGTCGGCCACCATGGCCCGATAGCGGGGCTCGAAGATGTGGAGCGGCAGGAGGGTGTGGGGGAAGAAGACCGTCTCGGGCAAGGGGAAGAGGGGGAGGGTCATCCGGGACACAGGAGACCTCAGCGGCGGAGGCTCACCCCCACCCCGTCCCGGAGGGGGACGATAATGGTGAGGAGCTCGGGGGAAGCATAGAGCAGGCGCGTGTACTCCCGAACCGCCCGGGTGCTGGCCGCGGCCGGCTCCTCCGTGGCCACCCGCCCCTGCCACAGGAGGTTGTCGGTCAGGAGGAGACCGCCCCGCCGGAGCCGGGGCAGGATCTTGGGGAATGCCGCCGGGTACTGCTCCTTGTCAATGTCATTAAAGATAAGATCGAAGAGGCCGGACGTCCGGTCCAGGAGCGCGAGGGCATCGTCTACCTCGAAGCGGACCTTATCCGCGATCCCAGCCCGCCGGAAGGCCTCGCCCGCCAGGGCCGCGTTCTCTGGCGAGACGTCCACGCAGAGGAGAGTCCCGTCCCGTTCGAGCCCCCGGGCGAGCCAGAGGGCCGAGTACCCGAACCCCGAGCCTAGCTCCAGGATCCGGTGGGCCTGGACCAGCCTCGCGCAAAGCTCGAGCAGGCGGCCGACCAGCGGCCCCACGATGGGGAATCCCCGCTCTGCCGCCCTGGCCTCCAGCTCGGCGAACAGGGGGTCGGCCGGTGCCGGCAAGGCTTGCAGGTACGCCTCGACCGATGCCGGCAGGAGTGTCAGTCCGCCTTCTGGACGGCCTTGGCCGCTCACACCCCCGGCACTCCCCCCTTATCCGCGCCTCCGCCCTTCGCCCTTTGCCTCGCCCGTTGATAATCCATCCACGCCGACAGTGTCAAGGCAGCGGGCGGATTTGGCTGGCTGGCGACGGCGGCCGTGGCTATACTCGGCGGGCGCTCGGCCGCGCACAGGCATCGGCGCATTCATCCGCACGGTCTGCCGCTGGGAAGGGGCGAACCCGCATAGAGATCGGTTGGAGGGGACCGTGGAAGTCCGGAGGGGGCTTGTCATCCTGGCGGTTTGCCTGGGGATGCTCCTCGCCGCCCTGGACGCCACCATCGTGGGGACCGCCATGCCCACCGTCGTCGCCAGCCTGGGCGGTCTTCCCCTCTACGCCTGGGTCTTCTCCATCTACATGCTGGCCGCCACCACCTCCATGCCCCTCTTCGGGAAGCTCTCCGACCTGCACGGGAGGCGGCGACTCTTCCTGGCCGCCATCGGGATCTTCACCGCCGGCTCCGCCCTCTGCGGGGCGGCAGCCTCCATGCCCCAGCTCATCGGGGCGCGGGCCGTCCAGGGGCTCGGGGCCGGCGGCATCTTCTCACTGGCGCAGACCATCTTCGGGGATCTCTTCTCCCCCGCGGAGCGGGGGCGGATGCAGGGCTACCTGGCCTCCGTCTGGGGCCTGAGCAGCATCGTCGGCCCGCTCCTCGGGGGGCTCATCGTGGACGCGCTGGGCTGGCGCTGGACCTTCTACGTGAACATCCCCGTCGGGGCCGCCGCCGCCGCCATGATCCAGCGAAGCCTCACGGGGACGTTCGCCAGGGGGACCCGGCGGCCGCTGGATGTCCCGGGGGCATTCGCCCTGACCGGAGCGATCCTGGCCCTCCTGCTGGCTGCCCTGCGGTTCGGGGAGACCGGCACCTGGAGGACGCCCGGGACCCTGCTCCCCCTGGCCCTCTTTGGGCTGCTGGGCGGCACGCTTCTGCACCTTGAGCGCCGTGCCCCAGAGCCGATCCTCCCCCTCCACCTCTTCGAGAGCCGGGCCTTCAGCGCCTCCATCCTGGCGGCCATCTTCTCGGGAGTGGGGATGTTCGGTGCCATCTCCTTCCTCCCCCTGTTCATCCAGGGGGTCCTCGGCGGGAGCGCCACCATCGCCGGCTCGGTCCTGACCCCTATGAGCCTGGGGTGGTCCTCGGGCAGCACGCTGGGGGGGCGGCTCGTTAACCGGACGGGTTACCGGACACTGGCTCTGACGGGGATGACCTGCATGGCGGGGGCCTACCTGCACATCGCCGGGCTGACGGAGGGATCAAGCATCTGGGGGATCACCGGGACCGTCTTCGT
>JAKEHP010000546.1 GCA_022614955.1 Candidatus Methylomirabilota bacterium | reverse complement strand
GCGATCACGGCGCCCAAGTCGGGAGGCCAGCTCTTCCTGCGGGGGAGTCCGCTGTTCATGGAGACGGTCATCGTCCACGACAAAGCGGCGCTCAAGCGCCTGGCGACCTGGATGCGGACGCGGGGGAGGGAGCGGAAGGAGCAGATCTGGTTCCGGGACGCGGCGGTGGCCGAGGCGGTGGACGCGGTCCTCTTCATAGGGCTGAAGGACTGGTACCCGCCCGTCTACGACTGTGGCGCCTGCGGCTACGCCACCTGCGCCGAGTTCCTGGAGGCGACCCGGGCGCTCCGGGACGCGAGCGAGCCCTTCGAGTTCAAGGGCCCGCAGTGCAACCTGCGGGACATTGACCTGGGAATCGCCGTCGGCTCCGCCGCGAAGACGGCCAGCATCCTGGGCGTGGACTGCCGGTGTCAGACCCGGGTCGCCGTCGCGGCCCGCAAGCTCGGCATCATTCAAGCAGACGTGGCCGTGGCGCTCTCTCTCAGCATGACCCACAAGAGCGTGGGCTTCGACCGGCGGATGCCGGAGGTGGACTTCAACGCCCCGGACCCGGACCCGAACGCGCCGGCTTCGACCCACACCCTCCCGGTCGGCGCGGAAGGGGGGGAGCGGGAGGGGGGGCGGCACAAGCAGCAACGGGTCACCGACGTCCGTCACCGGCAGCCCTGAGGCTCTGCCAGCGGAGGGAGGCGCGCTGCTCACCCCGTTTCTGACCCTGGTTTTCGCCGGGATGCTCGCCCGCCTGGGCTACCAGATGGCCCGGAGCCCGGTCCTCCCTCGCTTCGCGCAGGACCTGGGGGCGGGCCCGGAGCTGGCCGGCCTGATCATTGGCGCCTCTACCATCACCGGGGTCATCTTCAAGCTGCCGGCGGGCGCCCTCTCCGACATGCTGGGCCGCCGCCGGATGATGCTCCTCGGCTGCGCCTTCTTCGCCGGTCCTCCCTTCCTCTACCTCTTGGTGGACGACCCGGTGACCCTCCTGCTCCTGCGCTTCGTCCACGGCCTCGCCACTGCCATCTTCTCCCCGGTCGCATCCGCCGCCGTCGCCGCCCTAGCCGAAACGGGGCGCGGCGAGAAGCTGGGCTGGTTCGCCTCGGCGAGCGACGCGGGGGGGACGGTCGGGCCCCTCCTCGGCGGGCTGGTTCTTTTCTGGACCGCCAGCTACCCCGCTACCTACCTCCTGGTGGGCCTTCTGGGTCTGCCCCCGCTGTTCCTGGTCCTGCGCCTCCCACCGGACCCCCCTGCCTTCCCTCCCGCGCCGGGGGGACCCACGCGCTGGGCCCAGTTTCGGGACGGGATCCTGGAGGTGGCCTCGAGCCCGGCGGTCCTTATCGCCTCGGGCCTGGAGGCGGCCATGTATGTCGGTTACGGGGCGTTCCTGGGGTACTTCCCCCTCTACGCGAGCGGGATCGGAATCAACGATGCCCTCATCGGCCTCATCATCGGGGTCCAGCTCGCCACGACGATGCTGGCCAAGCCGCTGAGCGGCCGCCTCTCCGATCGCATCGGGCGCAAGCCCATGATCCTGGTCGGTCTTCTCCTCGTGGCCGGAAGCCTGCCGGTCATTCCCCAGGTCCGCGGCCCGCTCTTGCTTGCCGTCCTTTCGGCGGTCCTGGGCCTGGGGGTGGCCATCGTCACCCCTTCGACCACGGCGCTGGTGGCGGACCTGGTCAGGACAGGGCGGATGGGCTCGGCCATGGGCGTCTTCGGCACTATCTGGGACAGCGGCGAGGCTGCCGGCCCGGTCCTGGCCGGGATCCTGGTCGCCCGCGCCGGGTACGGGGTCGCCTTCGGGGCCATCGCTGCCGGCTTGGGCCTGGTTGCGCTCTTGTTCGCCCTTGCGGTCCCGGACCCGGAGCGGGCCGCGGTCCGGGGCGCGTGATGGGCCGGAATCTCCGCGGGAAGGTGGCCCTCATCACGGGGGCATCGGCGGGCATCGGGAGGGCCACGGCCGCGGCGCTCGCCCGCGCGGGATCGCGGGTTGTCCTGGGGGCGCGGCGGCACGACCGCCTGGAGCGGGTGGCGGAGGAGATCCGGGCGACTGGGGGGGAGGCGCTTCCCGTCGTCACGGATGTGGCCGAGGCCAGCCAGGTAGAGGCCCTGATCGGCCGGGCAGTGGCCGCCTACGGCCGCCTGGACCTGTTAGTGGCCAACGCCGGGATCGGCTACTTCGCGCCCGTGGAGGAGACGCCGCTCGAGGTGGTCGAGCGCCTCTGGCGGGTGAATGTCCTGGGAACCCTCTACGCGATCCGGGCCGCCCTCCCCGTGATGCGGCGGCAGGGCGAGGGGCATATCATCGTGGTCTCTTCGATCGCGGGGAAGCGGGGGGGCCCGGGGAGTGGCGTCTACGCGGCCACCAAGTTTGCCCAGGTGGGGCTCTGCGAGGCCCTGCGGGTGGAGCTGGCAGGCAGCGGGATCGCCGTGAGCGTCATCTGCCCGGTGGGGACGTCCACCGAGTTCTTCGAGGCCGCGGCAGCCCTGGGGGGGGTACGGGTGGAGCCGATGGGGCCGGTCCAGACGCCGGAGCGCGTGGCGGCGGCCATCGTGCGCTGCGCGAGGCGCCCGCGACCGGAGGTGCTTGTCTTCCCGCCGGCTCGGCTCCTCGTGATCCTCAACGCCATCGCCCCCCGCCTGGTGGACGCCATCCTCTTCCGGTTCCGCCGCCGCCTCCTGGGAAACCGGTTCCCGGGCCCCCGCTGCTAGCGAGAGCGTCGGCGGACACCTCTTCCCTAGCGATCCCCCGTCCGGAGGAGAGATCGCGAGGGAGAAGAGGACCGCGGCGCAGACGTCAGCATTCGCGCTGGACACCTCCTGGGTTCCGTCACGGCTGGAGAGCCATGCCATGGGGGTTGGCACCGACGGCGATTTTGGCCGTCACCGTGTGGGCTGCAAGATCAATCACGGAAACCACGCTACTGTGGCGATTCGTCACGTAGGCCACCTTCGCGACGGGGTCCATCACGATCAAGTCGGGCTTCCTGCCCTGGGGGATGCTGGCCACGACGCGCCCTTCGGCGGTGCTGATCACAGCAATCTCATTGACATTCCGGAGGCTCACGTATACGTGTTTTCCGTCCGGCGTGACGGCCACATCGTGGGTCTTGTCCTTCACCGGGATCGTCGCCACGACCCGATTGGTCTTCGTGTCTACCTTTGAGACCGTCTGCGGTTCCCCGTCGCCGACGTAGAGGTACCGCTCATCGGGGGTCAGGGAGAGCCCCATCGCGTAGCCACCCGAGGGGATGGTGGCCATCACTTTCTGGGCTTCCGTGTCGATCACCGAGACGTCTCCTGTCGTCTCGTTCGAGACGTACGCCATCCGTCCATCCCGCGTGAAGATCGCGTGGGCCGGCCAGGTTCCGACCTTGATCTTGCCCTCGAGCCTCTGCAGGTGGTCGTCATAGATGAGCACTTCGCTGTCCCACCAGTCGAGGACATAGCAGGATTTCCCGTCGGGTGTGAAGGCGAGGTTATACAGCCTCCTCCCCGCGCGGATCTTCCCGATGACCTCTTGGCGGACCGCATCGATCACCATGAGGACCAGGGCCTCATCGTCTACGACGTAGGCGCGCGTTCCATCCCGTGTGAAGGCCACCCGGTTTGGCCTAGCCCCGACATTGGGGATGGTCTTCACGACCTTTCGCGACAGGGTGTCGATGACCGAGATGGTCCCGCTGTGTCCATTGGTCACGTACAGGGTCGCTGCGTCTGCGGAACGCAGCGGGGTGCTCGGGAGGACGATGGCCCACACAGAGAGCAGGAGGAGGAACCAGGTCGGTCTTCTGGGGAGACTCAATGTGCACCCTCCTTGGTTGGATGGAACGACCGCTTACCGCCAGCCCTGCTCGCGCCCGACGCCGATCCTATTGCTCGGGTCGTCGCGTTTCAGAGTTGCAATAGTCTTGCCAACGAGATGGGTCGCACCGGCACATTCCCTCCATCGCCCAACACGCTCACTCGGGGCCAAACTCGATGCGAAGTTTATCCCCATCCTGGGGGACATATCTGTCCATGCTTGCATTCGCCTCCCCGTTGACAAGAAGTCTGAGCCGTCCCCGCGTGCCATCGGGGCACGGATCGCCGTCCCGGTAGGCGCGGCCATCGGGGTAGCGGATCCTCCCTGCGGCGACGGTGATGCCCGAGTTGGCGAAGAAGCGACCTAGATTGGCGTTCCTCCCCGCCTCCTCCGGGGTGGTCGGGTGGATGTGGATCAGCCCGTCCCCGTGCGTGTGAATGTTCCCGGGCGAGTAGGCGAGCGGCGGTTGCTGCCTCCCGCAGATGACGACCTCATAGGCCGCGTGCCAGTGGTCGCCTACCTTCGGAAGCCGGTGGGGTCCGCCCTGCGCCCAGAGCCAGTAGCCTCCCCCAACCGCCACGAGGCACCCCGAGGCGATGCCCCCGCGCACGAGCCACCGCCTTAACGCCGCTCGGCGGTGCGTCCGCCTGCCTTCCCGCTCCCGCCGCAGTTGCCTCAGTCTGCGACGCTCCTTGCGGGAGGGCCGGTCCGTGCCGCGATCGGTTCCCTCCGACTCCATTCGCCCTTGCGACTCCATGAATTTCCCTCCCCTGCCCGTGCCCGTGGCGTTCGCCCCCGCGCCCAGGGCGTGACCCTCATCGGTTGAGCCGCTCCAGTAAGACTACGAGAAGGGCGTCCGGGGTCTCCTTCAGGCCGAAGGCGATCCGGTCCCCAGGCCGCAGGTTCCCGAAGAGCTGCG
>JAKEHP010000545.1 GCA_022614955.1 Candidatus Methylomirabilota bacterium | reverse complement strand
GAGGCTGGCTTTGCAGGAGGAGGTGCCGAGGTCCAGGGTGAGGAGGGCCGGGCCCTCCCTCACGGCTTCACCACGATCTTGATCCCCTTCCCGGCCCGCTGCACGAGGTCAAGCGCCCCCCGCATCCGCCTCAGTCCATCTGCAGGCCGCCGCAGACGTTGAGCGCCTGCCCGGTGATGTAGTCAGCCTCGTCCGACGCCAGGAAGGCAACGACCTTCGCCACGTCCTCCGGTTGCTCGATCCGGCCCAAGGGGATATTCTGCACCCGCCGCCGCATCTGCTCCCCCTTCGGCAGTCCCTGCATCTGCATCCCCCAGACCTCGTCAATGTGCTCCCACAGGGCCGTGTCCACGATGCCGGGGCAGACGGCGTTGACCCGGATCCGATGTGGGGCCAGCGCGAGGGCGGCCGACTGCGTGATGCTGATGACGGCGGCCTTCGTGGCGGCGTAGTCCACCATGATGGGCCGCCCGGCCCGGCCCGCGATGGAGGCCACGTTCACGATGGCGCCGCCACCCTGCTCCCGCATCCGCCGGGCCGCCGCCTGGAGGCAGAAGAAGAGCCCCTTCGCGTTGACGGCAAAGGTCCGGTCCCAGTCCGCCTCCCCCAGGGCGAACAGGTCCTGGACCTTCAGGATCCCAGCGTTGTTCACCAGGATGTCGAGGCGTCCGAAGGTCGCGGCGGCGGTATCCACCATCGCCTGGATATCGCCGAGGTGGGTGACGTCGGTCGTGGTCGCCACGCACTTGCGGCCGACCGCCCGCACCGCCGCGGCGGTCTGGGCGCCGGTCTCTAGGTTCACCTCCGCCACCAGGACGTCCGCCCCTTCGTGGGCCAGGGCAAGCGCGATTGCGCGCCCGATCCCCTGGCCCGCCCCAGTCAAAATGGCCGACTTCCCCTCCAGCCGCATCCTGCCCCCCCCAACCGCGGCTTACTAGGCCTCCTCGAAGACCCCCATCCGGCGGAACTTTCGGTAGCGCTGCTCCAGAAGGTCCTCGATCGGGATCTGCCGGAGGCGCTGGAGCTCCCGCGTCAGGGCCTCCCGCAGGGTCTCGGCCATCTCGGCCGGCTT
>JAKEHP010000544.1 GCA_022614955.1 Candidatus Methylomirabilota bacterium | reverse complement strand
GAGGCTGGCTTTGCAGGAGGAGGTGCCGAGGTCCAGGGTGAGGAGGGCCGGGCCCTCCCTCACGGCTTCACCACGATCTTGATCCCCTTCCCGGCCCGCTGGCTCCGGATCGCCTCGAGCGTCTCCTCGAGGCGGAACTCCACCCCCAGGAGGGGCGCGAGGGTCAGGCGCGTCAGCCAGCGGACGGCCCGGTGGAAGGTATAGGGGCGCATGTGGGAGGCCCGGACGGTGAGTTCTTTTTCAAAGAGGAGATAGGGGCGGATGCTGGCTACGGCGGCGGGGTCCGCCACTCCCACCTCCAGGACCGTCCCGCCCCGCTGCACCAGGTCGAGCGCCTGGATGAGAAGGGCGGGGTGCCCGACCGCATCGAAGATAACCTCGGGGCCGAGCCCCCCAGTCTCTGCCTGCATGGTGACCGGGAGGTCTTCCCGTGTCGGGTCCACGGCGACGGCGCCGAGCTGTTTCGCCACGGCCCGCCGATGCTCCCGCGGCTCCGAAAGGATGACCTTGACCGCCCCCGAGTGGAGTGCGAGTTGCGTGAGGAGCAGCCCGACCGCCCCACCCCCCAGGATCCCCACGCAGACACCCGAGTGGAGCGCGGCCAGGTCCCAGGCCCGGAGCGCGCAGGCCAGCGGCTCGGCCAGTGTCCCCATCTCGAAGGAGATCCCCTCCGGGAGGGGGTGGACGAGGCGCTCCGGGACGCAGGTGTACTCGGCGAAGCCCCCGGGGTGGACGACCCGCTGCTGGCAGAGGTTCTCCCGCCCCTGCCGGCAGAAGTAGCAGTCCCCACAGGTGTACCCCGGCTCCACCACGACCCGGTCGCCGGGCCGGACCTTCTGTACGCGGGCCCCGACCGCGACCACCGTCCCGGTGTACTCGTGCCCGATCACGCGGGGCGGCGGGTAGAGGGGGAACTTGTCCTCGATGATGTGGACATCGGTCCCGCAGATGCCGCAGGCCGCCACCTGAATCAGGACCTCCGTGGACCCCGCGGTCGGGACCGGTCGCTCCTCGAGGGTGAACGTCTCCCCGCCGTGCCAGACCGTGGTCCGCATCCTGCCCCCCGGGTCGCGGCCGGCTACGCCTCCTCGAAGACCCCCATCCGGCGGAACTTCCGGTAGCGCTGCTCCAGAAGGTCCTCGATCGGGATCTGCCGGAGGCGCTGGAGCTCCCGCGTCAGGGCCTCCCGCAGGGTCTCGGCCATCTCGGCCGGCTT
>JAKEHP010000543.1 GCA_022614955.1 Candidatus Methylomirabilota bacterium | reverse complement strand
TCAGCGAGGCCGCAGCCGAGCGCCGAAGGGGGGCCTGCCCCCCTAGCGGAAGTGCCGCACCAGAGGGAGACGTTAGGGTTAAATAGTTGGTGCGGCACTAGGCGTCCCCGGCGGGGGAGTCCCGGCGTGGAAAGCCTGTTTACTTTCCCCGTGGCCTTGCCTATTATCGGGCGACGCGCAGGCCTCGTCCTGGCGTTCCTGCTCTTCACGGCCGCAGCGGAGGCGGGGCACGCGGGGGGGCACTGTCGCCCGGCAGAGGCGCCCGGCGCCTTCCCCGCAGACTTCCCCCGCCCCCTCGACGCCGAGTGGGGCTTCCGATTGGGAGGATGGGGCGGGGGGGAGAATGGCCCGGCCCCGGCCCGCCCCCCCGCGATCTTCGTGCACGGCAACGGCCAGGATGCCTCCGACTGGGACGAGCCGGGACAGAGCGTCCGGGCCCGCTTCCGCGCGGCCGGCTACCGGGGGCAGGAGCTGTGGGCCCTCTCCTACAACGGGCAGGGCGGCGGTCCGCTGACGGCCTGCCGGACCGACAATGCCCGGAACGTCCCGGACCTGGCGGCCTTCCTCCAGGCCGTCCTGGCCTACACCGGGGCGATGCGGGTGGACGTGGTGGCCCACTCGCTCGGGGTGACCCTCACCCGGGCCACGCTGCGGGCTCACCCGGCGCTGGTTGGACGGGTCGGGGCGTTCGTCGCCATCGCGGGGCCGAACCACGGGACGCCCCTCTGCGCGGGCCTGGCGGGCCGGCAGGTCTCCTGCGACGAGCTGGCCCCCGGCTCCCCGTTCCTTCGGGTCCTGAACGGCCCCGGGGGGGAGGGGGAGGCGCTCCCGGGGATCCGGACGCTGGTGGTGGCCAGCGCGGACGGGAGCGACCCGTTCTACCCCGGGCCCTGGTCCCGGAGCCCGTACCTGAAGGGGGCGGGGCTGCTCCCGTTGCCGCGGGTCGGCCACGATGGTCTGCGGCTCTCGGAGGCGGCGGTCACCGGCTATCTGGCGTTCCTCGCGGGGTCCCCATGACTGATCCACGCCTGGATCGCCTGGCCGAAGTCATCGTCCACCACTCCCTTCGGCTCACTTCCGGCGAGACCGTCCTCATCGAGGCCTTCGATGTCCCGGAGGCGGTCCCGGGGACCCTGATCCGGGCAGCCGCGGCGGTCGGCGCCCGACCCCTAGTCAGCGTGAAGCAGAACGCCGTCCTCCGGGAGCTCTACCGGGCCGCTCCGGTCCAGGCCATCGCGCTCGCGGGGGAGGTGGAGCGGTTCCGGATGGAGCAGGTCCAGGCCTATGTGGGTATCCGGGGGAGCCACAACATCACCGAGCTCTCCGACGTCCCGGCCGACCGCCTCGATGCCTACCAGCGACACTGGTGGAAGCCGGTGCATTTGGAGGTGCGCGTACCCCGCACCCGCTGGGTGGTCCTCCGCTACCCCAGCCCGGCCATGGCGCAGCAGGCGGAGATGAGCAGCGAGGCCTTCACCGACTTCTTCTTCCGGGTCTGCACCTTGGACTACGGGCGGATGCTGGCGGCGACGGCGGCCCTGCGGGCCCGGATGGAGCGGACCGACCGGGTGCACCTCACGGGACCCGGCACGGACCTCACCTTCTCCATCCGGGGCATCCCGGCCGTCCCCTGCGGCGGCCGCCGCAACCTGCCGGACGGGGAGTGCTTCACGGCGCCGGTGCGGGAATCGGTGGAAGGGATCATCACCTTCAACGCTCCCACCATCTACCAGGGGGTCCCGTTCACCGGGGTGCGGCTCACGTTCCGGCAGGGGCGCGTCGTGGAGGCCACGGCCGACAAGCAGGAGCGTCTGAATGCTGTGCTCGACTCCGATCCCGGCGCCCGCTTCCTGGGGGAGTTCTCGCTGGCCTTCAACCCGTACATTCTCCAGCCGATGCGGGATGTCCTCTTCGACGAGAAGATCGCGGGCTCGCTCCACCTGGCCCTGGGCAACGCCTACCAGGAGGCGGACAACGGGAACCGGTCCGCGGTCCACTGGGACCTGGTCCTGGTGCAGCGCCCGGAGTGGGGCGGGGGAGAAGTGGCCTTCGACGGGGAGGTCATCCGGAAGGGCGGAATCTTCGTGGTCCCGGACCTCGTGTCCCTGAACCCGGAGCACCTGGCGTGAGGCGAGGCGGAAAAGGAGCTGGAGATGGCGAAGCGCAAGATCCTGATCATTGACGACGAAAAGCTCGTCCGCACGGTGCTGACCGACCTGCTCCAGATGAAGGGGTACACGGTCGTCGCCGCCGAGGATGGGCCCACCGGGCTGGCCGCCGCCATGAAGGAGAAGCCCAACGCCATCATTCTCGATGTCACCATGCCCGGGATGGACGGCTTCGAGGTCTGCGAGGCTCTCAAGAAGGACGTCGCGACCACAGGGATCCCCGTGATCATCGTCACGGCCTCCGACGACGCCCACCTGACCAAGAAGGCCTTCAAGGCCGGGGCGGACTTCACGCTGGTGAAGGCCGGCAAGCCGGAGGGCCTCCTCAGCACACTTCACCTGGCCCTCTCCCTCGCCCGCCCCAGCTAGTGCCGCACCAACTATTTAACCCTAACGTCTCCCTCTGGTGCGGCACTTCCGCTAGGGGGGCAGGCCCCCCTTCGGCGCTCGGCTGCGGCCTCGCTGA
>JAKEHP010000084.1 GCA_022614955.1 Candidatus Methylomirabilota bacterium | reverse complement strand
GGGCCTAGCGCCACGACGCGCGGGGGGGGAGGAGCCGAGAGACCGGGGGGAGGAGTCGGGCGGCATGGCGAGGCATCTCGAGGCGCACTCGGGGGACGCGGAGCTGGTGGAGCGCCTGAAGAGAGGCGATGAGGAGGCCTTCGGGGCGTTGCTGCGACGGTACCAGGGGAAGGTCTACCGGCTCGCCATGAACATGACCCGTAGCCCCCAGGACGCGGAGGAGGTCACGCAGGACGTGTTCCTGGCCGTGTACCGGAAGATCGGGGACTTCGACGGACGGGCCGCCTTCAGCACGTGGCTGTACCGGGTTGCCAGCAACGCGGCCCTCATGAAGCTGCGGGGGAGGCGGAGCGAGCCCCATCTCTCCATCGAGGAGGAAGGGCCCGCCTTCGCCCCGGACGGCCACTTTGCCCGACCGGTGGCGGACTGGTCGGAGCTGCCGGAGGATCGGCTCCTCTCCGCCGAGCGCCGGCGGGTCCTAGAGCAGGCCATCGACGCGCTCCCGCCGGACTA
This sequence comes from Candidatus Methylomirabilota bacterium, assembly GCA_022614955.1. Lineage (GTDB taxonomy): Bacteria > Methylomirabilota > Methylomirabilia > Methylomirabilales > JACPAU01 > JACPAU01. The sequence continues at coordinate 998 of JAKEHP010000084.1, read as the reverse complement.
CAAGGCGGTGGTGGTCCTCCGGGACGTCGAGGGGCTGTCCAACTCGGAGGTGGCGGAGATCCTGGGGGCAACGGTGTTGGCGGTCAAATCGCGGCTGCACCGGGCGCGCCTCGCCCTGCGGGAGCGGCTGGCGGCCTACTTCGAGGCCGGGAGGGCGCGGGCATGATGAGCTGCAAGGAGTTGGTTGACCTGATGGCGGACTACCTGGAGGGACAGCTGGAACCCGACGCGGCCCGCGACCTGGATCGGCACCTGGCCGACTGCCCGCCCTGCCTGAACTTCCTGAAGACCTACCGGGCCACCACCCGCCTCATCCGTGGGGTCGCCTGCGAGGAGATTCCGCCCGAGCTGGGGGAGCGCCTCGAGCGGTTCCTCCGGGAGCGCCTGGGGAAGACACCCACGCAGTAGGGGGCTCGGGCCCCGCAGGCTCTCCGGCACCCCCGCCCCCCTCCACGGGAGGCGCCACGGGCGCGCATGCGCCTGAGAGCCAGGATGGCTCGGCGGTTGTCGAAGGCCGTGAGCCGGGCCACTCGGCGGCGTGGACCGCCACGCCCTGCGCCGCCGGGAGTTGTCTTAGCTCAGTGAACTTGTCCTCCCCTAACAGTTCAGTGATTCTGTCCCTTCCTAACGAGAGGAGGACAGATGACACTGACTCCAGGGGAGTGCCAAGGGATGCACGTGCTCACGCTCCTGGCGATGTCGTGCAGTGCCTCAATGGCTCCTGGCGGGTCTAGGTCCACGACCGGCTCGTTGCCAGCACCCCGGCCCCCTCCGATCCCGGCCAGCTCCGAGCCCAGAAGCGCGGCCGGCCCGCCGAGGCGCCCGGAAGCCTTGAGCTGCGAGGCCTCCCCGACGCGTGTCTCGAAGGCGTCCACGACCACGTCCAGCCGCGGCGAGACGCGCAGCCTGCCCTGGATCGGGCCGAACGACAGCGGCCTGTCGCGGCGCAGGATCGCTTGCGCGACGGCCAGCTGCAGCGTCCCGCTTCCGAGGCTCCC
>JAKEHP010000542.1 GCA_022614955.1 Candidatus Methylomirabilota bacterium | reverse complement strand
GCGGTCTTGCGGCACGCCCCCTGCCCGCCACCGGCGGGCCGGACTGGTCCCCTCCTCGCACCCGCATTCGCTACTGTGGACTTTCGCACTTTTTCGGGGTCCGGGGGACCCCCCCCTCTTGACAAGAAAAGCTCGTCCCGCGAAGGGATCGGGTTCCCAGGAAATGAGAACGGGAGCCCGAACAACCCTCGCGAGGCCGAGCTATGGCGGCGCAGTCTACCGCCGAGGGGTTCCAGGCGCTCCTTGAGCTTCTCCGCCCCGTCTTCACCGCGCCCTCCTTCCTGCTCTTCCGGGAGCTGGCCTGCGCCTGGGTGCTGTGCCCGGGACGACACACGATCACCCGGATGATCGGGCTGCTCCAGCGTCCCGGACGGTGCTCCCACGACGCCTACCATCGCTTCGTGCGGGAAGGCGCCTGGAGCTTGGCGGAGTTGTGGAGGTTGCTGGCGCAGGTCCTGGTGCGCGCTCTGGCTCCCCGGGGGACCCTCTCCCTCGACCTCGACGACACCCTCTTCCACAAGAGCGGACGCAAGGTGGAGGGTGTCGGGACCTTCCGCGATGCGGTCCGCTCCGCCGGCAAGCAGGTCGTCTACGCCCTGGGTCTGAACCTCGTGGTCGTGACGCTGCGCGTCGTTCCCCCCTGGGGAGGCATGCCCCTGGGGCTGCCGATCGGGGTGCGGCTGTATCGCAAGGGCGGACCCTCCCATCTCGATCTCGCCGAGGCCATCCTCGGCGACCTGGCGCGGTGGTTCCCCGATCGCTCCTTCCTCCTCTGCGCGGACGGGGCGTACGCCTCCCTGGCGGGTCGTTCCCTGCCCCGGACCGACGTGGTCTCCCGCCTGCGGCGAGACGCCGCGCTCTACGAGCCGCCCCCTCCCCGCCGCCCCGGCCAGCGAGGCCGACCCCGAAAGAAGGGCCGCCGCCTCCCCTGCCCCCAGGAGATGGCGCGGCGCACGCGCAAGGGCTGGAGGCGAGCCGCCGTCGAGTTCCGGGGGCGAAACGAGGAGAGGCTTGTGCTCGCCCGCCTCGTCCTCTGGTATCAGGTCTGTCAGGATCGCCCGGTGCTCCTGGTCGTCGTGCGGGATCCGCAGGGACGCGAGCCCGACGACTTCTTCTTCACGACGGAGCTCGGGGCCGACGCGGCTGGGGTGGCGGGACACTACAACGGCCGCTGGTCGGTCGAGGAGACTTTCCGGAACACCAAGCAGTTCCTCGGAGGGGAGGACCCCCAGACGTGGAAGGGGGAAGGGCCGGAGCGTGCGGCGTCGCTCAGCTTCATGCTCTACTCCTCGATCTGGTTGGGGTACATCCTCACGCAGGGAGCCAGGCGCACGTGGGTCCCCTTGCCTTGGTACGAAAGCAAGGCCACGCCTTCCTTTGCCGACGCCCTCGCCTCCTTACGCCGCGCACTGTGGCGACGGAGACTTTTCTGCGGGAGCCATCCGCGACCGCTCGGCCCGAAAATGGCCGCCGCCGTCATCGAGGTCCTGGCGAGAGCCGCGTAGCCCATGAGGTCGACCCGCTACGCCGCAGGACGAGGTCCCACAAAGTGCGAAAGTCCACAGGAACCAAGCCACCGCCTGCTTGATGGACGGTTTCGCCCGCAGAAACCTCATTCTGTAAGCACCTTCACGGCCGCCCAGCAACTCAGCCATTGTCTTGT
>JAKEHP010000541.1 GCA_022614955.1 Candidatus Methylomirabilota bacterium | reverse complement strand
GGAGCTTCCCGCGGACCGATGGGGTGAAGCGGTATACACCGTCCCCGAGTCCCTCGAATAGGGCGTTCAGCCGGTGCTCGATCTCATCCTCGTGGAAAGGGGGATAGAGATCCCACTCGGGCATCCGCCGCCAGCGCCCGTCAGGCATCCGGAGCCAGACCAGAACCTTCGACGCAAACAGGTCCAGATCCAGCTGCAAGAACCACCCCTCCAGACTGACGGGCTCCCTCGGGGCGGCGCGCTGGGTTGGGGTGGTAGTCCTCTTGGCCCGCTTTGCTGCCACGGGTGACCTCCTTTCAACCAAACTCCCATGCAAATCTCCGCACCCTTCTCCGGGCCCCTTCGCCGAACCCTTCTCCGAACCCTTCTCCGAGGCCTCTGCGGTCCCTTGTACGGGAGCTCAAGACGGAGGGGTCGGTCATGAATGCCCTCCAGGGGTGCTTCGGGGCAACCGACTGGGAGGGAGCGCCGGGCTGGGGGGCCCGACCATGGGTCCGCGATGAGCTCCCGCCGCGAGGCCTCCGAGCAAGCGCGCGGGGCCAGCCGATCGGTAGGACAGGACGGGTTTTCCAGGACAGGTTCCGTCAAGTGCTTGTGGCCATTGGGCTATACCAGTCCCATCGAGAGAGAGCGAGACAGAGGGAGGCCTATGGGGTAACTCCTTGTCAAAACGGTAAGAAAACCCGTCCCCTTCGGGACGGGACAAGTTGGGACTGCTTTTCCGGGACAGGTTTCCCCGGGCCCGAGCGTACGTGGCGATCGGTGCAGCAGAGTGAAATACCCGTCCTGGAGAGGGATCCCGTATCGGGACGGGTATAACTCCTTGGCCACGCATCGTTAACCCAAACCTGTCCCGGAATCCCGTCCCTCCAGCTATCAGGCCCCCGTCCAGGGGGAGGTCGGCCAGACTGGCTGGTAGAGGGGGGCGGCCCCCGGTCTGGTTGAGACACGCGAGGGGACCTTCAACGGCCGTCACCCGCTCTCCTCCTCGGGGGCGACGAGGGAGATGATGGTTCCCGCGGGTCCCCGTTTTCCTGTCCTCGCCTCCCCGCGCCGGACCCGACCCGCCCTCTGCAGGGCGTCCAGGTGCCGGTTGAGGACTTCGGTCGAGAAGAGGTGGTCAACCCGTCGGGAGAGAGCCCGGTAGGAGATGGCGCCCTCGCGGCGAAGGATCTGGAGGATGAGGCGCTCTCGCCGGACGGCCTCGCCGAAGACGAGAACCTCGCTGTAGTGCTCGGCCTGGGCCTGGAGGTAGCTCCCGAGGCCCCCGAGTTGGTCCACCCGCTCGGGCGGTATCTCGAGGCTGCCGCTCAGGGCCTGGTAGACGATGGCCGCCTTAAGGAGGTGCTCGGGGAGCCGCTCCAGGAGGGCGGCCACCGCCTCCGGCCGCCGGGCCTGCGCCGCCCGGAAAGCGCGGTACCACTCCCCCCACCGTTCCCTGGCCCCCACACTCCAGGTGAGGGCGGACGGCTCCGGCGGGAGGCCGTCGAGGGCCCCGTGGACCGCCTTGAGGAGGCCGTTCCACTCTCCCTGGGGTGGCGGCGCGGGAAACGGGAGGGGCGCCTTGGGCTCCCCACTGAGGATCAGGAAGCGGGCGAGGAACCCGCTGCTCAGGTCCTGCCGCTGGAGGATCTGCTCCAGCCAGGCGGGCGGGGCGGCGGTGATGAGGGCGACGCAGGGCCGTTCGACGTGGAGCGGATCGGCGCGGAGCAGCGCGTCCCGTTCGGGCATCCCGTGCAGGGTGTTGAGCCGGGGCAGGATGTTCCCCGTGACCTCCCGGCGCGCCACGGCGAGGAGGCTGCCCAGCTCATCCGGGTGGAGCAGAACCCGGGTCTCCTTTTCCTTGGCGAGGACCGCGTAGAGCCCCTCAATGGAGCCGAGACCCGGAACCAGGATCACGGGCTGGCCGAGGTCCTCTAGGAGGCGGATCCCGAAGTGCAGGGCTGTGGACTTCCGCGTGGCCCCGGCTCGGCCGAGGAGCAGGCAGTAGAAGTTGGGATAGATCCGCTTGGGCATCGCCAGGTAAAGGCGCCGCCCCAGCGCCAGGCCAGTGCAGGCCAGGAACACCCCCCAGTGGAAGCAGTCGGGGGCCTCGGTCACAGCGGGGAAGAGGCCAAGCCACTGCGCCACCAGCCCTTCTCGGAGGGCTTCGGGGAAGGTTGGGAGACCGCCGGAAGAACCGGCCCCGCTCCCGGCCGTCCCACGATAGGCCAGCAGACGGAGGTGCCCCTCTAGGTGGAGCGTGCTGGGCACCTCCTCCGCGATCTGCCGGAGCCGCCCGCAGGCCTCG
>JAKEHP010000540.1 GCA_022614955.1 Candidatus Methylomirabilota bacterium | reverse complement strand
TGGACAAGCTCTCCGCCCCCCCCTCCTCCTACGGGATCTTCGCCGAGGCGAACCCGGACGGGACCGCCACCATCTACACCGCCGGCCGCAAGCTCAAGGTGCACCTCCACCCCGCCCTGAGCCCCGCCACCCTCCGGAAGGGCCAGGAGTTGATCCTCAATGAGGCCCTGAATGTGGTGGAGGCGAAGGCCTTCGACGTCCAGGGGGAGGTGGTCCGCCTCAAGGACCGCCTGGATGCCCGCCGGGCCGTCGTCACCCTGCACGCGGACGAGGAGCGGGTGGCGGAGCTGGCCGAGCCGCTCCAAGCCGAGACCCTCCAGGTGGGGGACGTCCTCCTCTTCGACCCCCGCTCCGGGTACCTGCTCGAGCGGCTCCCGAAGGCGGAGATCCAGGACCTCCTCCTCGAGGCGGTCCCCGACATCACCTACGCCCACATCGGGGGGCTCGGCCCCCAGATCGAGCTGATCCGGGATGCCCTCGAGCTCCCCTACCTGTACGCCGACCACTTCCGGGCGCACAAGCTCCTCCCCCCGAAGGGGGTGCTCCTCTACGGCCCCCCGGGCTGCGGGAAGACCCTGATCGCGAAGGCCGTGGCGCACTCCCTGGCGAAGCAGCTCGCGGAGAAGACCGGCGCCCCCGTCACCGGCTACTTCCTGAACGTCAAGGGCCCCGAGCTCCTGAACAAGTACGTCGGGGAGACGGAGCGGAAGATCCGGGAGGTCTTCGCCCGGGCGAAGGAGAAGGCGAGCGCGGGGCAGCCGGTGGTCATCTTCTTCGACGAGATGGACAGCCTCTTTCGGACCCGGGGCGCCGGGATCTCCTCCGACATGGAGGCGACCATCGTCCCCCAGTTCCTCGCCGAGCTGGACGGGGTGGAGGGGCTCAAGCACGTCATCGTCATCGGGGCCTCGAACCGCCAGGACCTCATTGACCCGGCGGTCCTGCGCCCCGGCCGCTTCGACGTGAAGATCAAGATCGACCGGCCGGATCGGACCGCCGCCACCGAGATCTTCGGCAAGTACCTCACCCCCGACCTCCCCCTCGCCCCCGCCCTCCTGAAGGACGCCGGGGGCGACCCAGCGGGGGCCGTGGCGACCCTCATCCGCCAGGCGGTGGAGGCGATGTACGCCACGAGCGACCCGAACCGGTTCCTGGAGGTGACCTACCAGTCCGGGGAGAAGGAGGTCCTCTACTTCCGGGACTTCGTCAGCGGCGCGATGATCGAGAGCGTCTGCACCCGGGCGAAGAAGCGGGCGGTCAAGCGGATGATCCAGACCGGGGTCCAGGGGATCAGCGCCGAGGACCTCCTCCAGGGGGTGGCGGACGAGTTCAAGGAGAACGAGGACCTCCCCAACACCACCAACCCCGATGACTGGGCGAAGATCGCTGGCCGCAAGTCGGAGCGGATCGT
>JAKEHP010000539.1 GCA_022614955.1 Candidatus Methylomirabilota bacterium | reverse complement strand
GAAGCGCTGCGGAGCGCCCTGCGGCAGGACCCGGACGTGATCCTGGTGGGGGAGATGCGGGACTACGAGACCATCTCCACCGCCATCGTGGCGGCCGAGACCGGGCATCTGGTCATGAGCACGCTCCACACGGTGGACGCCGCCGAGACCATCAACCGGGTCATCTCCGTCTTTCCGCCCTACCAGCAGAAGCAGATCCGGCTCCAGCTCGCCGCGGTGCTGAAGGGGATCATCTCCATGCGGCTTATCCCGCGGGCTGACGGGAAGGGGCGGGTCCCGGCGGTGGAGGTCATGATTGCCACCGCGACGATCCGGGAGTGCATTGTGGACCCGGACAAAACCCGGAAGCTCCCGGAGTTCGTCGCGGCCGGCGCCAGCCAGTACGGGATGCAGACCTTCGACCAGTCCCTCATGGTGCTGTATCGCCGGGGCCTTATCACCTACGAGGAGGCCCTGCTCTGGTCCAGCAACCCCGACGACTTCGCCCTCAAGGTCCGGGGCATCGAGTCCACAACGGATCACTCTTTCCAGGGGCAGCAGGCGGAGACGGGGAGCAGGACGGTCATCCCGGGCCTGGAGCGGATCAGCGGGTAGCGGCTCTCCTACCGCGGCCGGCAGCGGGCGGGAAGCTGACCAGGAACGGGACGGGCGCCGGCGCCGGACGCGCATGCAACGCAAGCCCCCAACGACAGGCCCGCCTTCGGACCCTCTAGAGATCGCACTTCGCCTGTTGGCGATCCGCGCCCGCTCCGCGGCCGAAGTGCGGCGGGCGCTCCGCCGGCGCGGGGTGCCAGCCGCGGCCGCCGACGAGACGCTGGTCATTCTCACGCGCCGCGGGTACCTGGATGACGCAGCCTTCGCGGCCGCGTACGCCGAGAGCCGCGGGGTAGACCGGCGCCTGGGACCCCGTCGGGTGGCGGCCGACCTCGGCAGCCGGGGCGTGTCCCGAGAGGTGACGGAGGCCGCGGTGCGGGCGGCCTTCGGGCCGGGGGCAGAGCGGCGCCTGGCGGAAGCCGCCGCTGTCCGCAAGTGGCCGGGCCTCGCCCGCCACCCCCGCCCCGTCGCCCTGCGCCGCCTGGCCGCCCACCTGAGCCGGCAGGGCTTCAGCACCGAGGTGGTCGCGGCCATCCTCCGGGAACGCTCCGGGGCCGGGGAGGTCGAGCCCCATTGAAGCCCCGCCTCCGTCAAGACCTCCTCACGACTCACCCTCTCCTCCTCCCCCTTTGACAGGACCTTTGGCTTCCCGGTACTATACGGTCCATTCAGGGGAATCGCGGGTCGCCTGGGAGGGTCCATGCTCAAGCGGCTGAGAGGGGTTGAGGTCCGCGATACGTTCCTCCGCTATTTCGCGGAGCGGGGGCACACGATTGTCCGGTCTTCCTCCCTGGTTCCCAAGGACGACCCCACCCTCCTCTTCACCAACGCTGGGATGGTCCAGTTCAAGGATGCGTTCCTGGGGCGGGAGCAGCGGCCCTACAGCCGGGCCACGACGTCCCAGAAGTGCGTCCGGGCGGGAGGGAAGCACAACGACCTGGAGAACGTGGGGCGGACGGCCCGGCACCACACCTTCTTCGAAATGCTGGGGAACTTCTCCTTCGGCGACTACTTCAAGGCGCAGGCCATCGAGTACGGTTGGGAGCTGCTCACGGTCCACCTCGGCTTGCCGAAGGAGCGGCTCTGGGCCACGATCTTCCGCGACGACGACGAGGCCTTCCGCCTGTGGCAGGAGGTGACGGGCATCCCGGCCGACCGGATCGTCCGGCTCGGGGAGAAGGACAACTTCTGGGCCATGGGCGACACCGGGCCCTGCGGGCCCTGCTCCGAGATCGTCATTGACCAGGGGCCGGGGGTCGGCTGCGGCCGGCCGACCTGCGACATCCACTGCGGGTGCGACCGGTTCCTCGAACTCTGGAACCTCGTCTTCATGCAGTTCGACCGGGCGCCGGACGGGACGCTGACACCCTTGCCCAAGCCGAGCATTGACACCGGGGCGGGCCTGGAGCGGATCACGGCGGTCCTCCAGGGAGTGCAGAGCAACTTCGAGACCGATCTGCTCCGGCCCATCATCGCCCAGGTGGAGGAGATCGCGGGCAGGCGCCTCGGCGCCGACGCGCGGAACGACGTCTCGCTGCGGGTCATCGCCGACCACGCCCGGGCGGTGGCCTTCCTCGTGACCGACGGGGTCCTCCCCAGCAACGAGGGGCGCGGCTACGTGCTCCGCCGAATCCTCCGGCGGGCCCTCCGCCACGCCAGGCTCCTCGGGATGGACGAGCCGTTCCTCGGCCGGGTGACGGGGCGGGTTGTGGACGTGATGGGGGAGGCCTACCCCGAGCTGCGGCGGGCCCAGGAGCGCGTGGCCCGGGAAGCCCTGGCCGAGGAGGAGCGGTTCGGGCACGCGCTCCGAACCGCCATCCCCCGGCTGGAGGAACTCATCGAAACGGTCAAACAGCGCCCTTCTCACACCTGGATGCTCATGGGCACCGACTTGTTCAAACTTTACGACACCTACGGGCTGCCGCGCGACCTCATCGAGGAGATCGCGCAGGAACACGGCCTGCTCCCGGACATGCTCGATTGGCAGGGGTTCGAAACCAAACTGCGCGATGCTCAGGCGATTGCGCGAATGACGAGCGCCGCTGTTTGGAAGCTCGGGGCGGCCGATCTGCCTGCTATGCTCCGGGACCTCGGCAAGACCCACCCCACGGCTTTCGTGGGGTACACTTCGCTGACCGCCGAGGCACAGATCATCGCCCTCGTCCGCGACGGGCAGCCCGTGAAGGGGGCCGGTCCCGGCGAGCAGGTCGAGGTCCTCCTGGACCGGACGCCGTTCTACGGCGAGTCGGGGGGACAAGTGGCCGACCGAGGCACGCTCCGGACCGATGACGCGCTGGCCGAGGTCACGGACGTCCAGAAGCCGCTCCCGGGGCTTTCCCTCCACACGGTGCGCGTCCTGCAGGGAACCCTCCGCGAGGGGCAGCGCATCCGGGCCGCCGTGGACGAAGATTGGCGCGCGCAGGTGGTGAAAAACCATACGGGGACCCACCTAGTCCACGAAGCCCTCCGCCGGGTCCTGGGCGACCATGTCCGACAGGAGGGGTCGCTGGTCGCCTCGGACCGCCTCCGATTCGACTTTCGGCACTTCGGCCCCATGACCTCCACGGAACTGAGCCGCGTCGAGGAGATGGTGAACCGCCACCTGTGGCGCAACGTCCCGGTCCTCGTCGAGGAAAACGTCCCGTACGAGGAGGCCCTCGCCAAGGGGGCAAAGGCCTTCTTCGCCGACAAGTACGCCGACAGGGTCCGGTTCGTCGCCATCCCCGACTTCGGCGCCGAGCTGTGCGGGGGCACCCACTGCCAGGCGATCGGGGAGATCGGGCTCTTCAAGATCGCCAGCGAGGCGGGCGTGGCGGCCGGCATCCGTCGGGTCGAGGCGTATACCGGGCCGGGGGCGTACCGCTACCTGCGGATCGAGGAAGAAGCCCTGCAAGAATCGGCCGAACGGCTGAAGGCCAAGCCCCTTGAGCTGCCGGGGAAAGTCGAGAAACTCGCCGAGACCACCCGGCAACTGGAGCGCGAACTCCAGCGGCTGCGCGCCCAGGTCGCGGGCGGCCTGGCGCAGGACGCGTTAGCCCGTGCCCAGGCGGTGGACGGGGTCCGGGTGGTGACGGCGCGGGCAGACGACCTGGACCCCCGGGGGCTCCGGGAGCTGGGGGATCAGATCAGGGCGAAGCTGACGCGCGGGGTCATCGTCCTCGGGGCGGCGGGGGAGGGGAAGGTCACCTGGGTGGCGATGGTGACCCCGGACCTGAAGGGGACGGTCCATGCCGGCCACCTGATCCGCGAGGTCGCGCGGCTGACGGGGGGAGACGGAGGGGGGCGGCCGGACCTGGCCGAGGCGGGAGGGAGGGACCCCGGGCAGATCGAGACCGCGCTGCGGGCCGTGGAGGGCATCGTCCGCCGGATGCTCCGGGGCGGCAATTCCCCTTGATGTCGGAACGGATGGGTGGTATAGAGGTCGCTAACCCTTTCCTTCCCATCGCCCCACCAGGCGGGAGGAGGGAGGGGTGATCCCAGTGGCGCGGGATGCCTTCCTGTTCCTGATCCCGCTCCTGGGGATCGCGGGAGCCTTGTTCCTCCTCCGGCTGCCCGGCTGGGGCCTCCTCCCTGTGATCCTGGCGGTCGGAGTGGGGTTCTTCTTCCGGGACCCGGAGCGGGTCGTCCCGGAGGGGCCGGGCGTAGTGGTGGCCCCGGCGGACGGTCGGGTAACGGTGGTCCGGCAGGGCGTGGGCGCCGACGGAGAGGGGCCGGGCCCCTTCTCTCAGGTGAGCATCTTTCTGTCGGTCCTGGACGTACACGTGAACCGCGCCCCTTACGGGGGGAAGGTGGAGGACCTGAAGTACCGCCCTGGTCGGTTCCTGGTGGCCTGGCGGGAGGAGGCCTCCCGGGTCAACGAGCAGACGGTCATCGCCCTGGCGACCCCCGACGGGCCGATCACGGTGAAGCAGATCGCCGGAGTCCTGGCGCGCCGCGTGGTCACCTGGATCCGGCCCGGGCAGGAGCTGAAGACCGGTGAACGCATCGGCCTCATCCGGTTCGGGTCGCGCGTGGACCTGCTGGTGCCGCGGCGGGTCACGCTGGCCGTGAAGGTGGGGGACAAGGTGCGGGGCGGCGAAACGGTCGTGGGGGTCTTCCGATGAGGCGCCGGATGCGCACCCGGGTCCGGCGGGGGGTCTACCTGCTGCCGGCGGCCCTCACGCTGGCGAACCTGTTCTGCGGCGTCTATGCCATCATCGCCGTCTACAACGATGATTATACAGACGCCGCGATTGCCATCCTGCTCGCCCTGCTCCTGGACTTCCTGGATGGGGCCGTCGCCCGGCTAACGAACACCACGAGCGATTTCGGCATCCAGATGGACTCGCTGGCCGACCTGGTCGCCTTCGGGGTCGCCCCGGGGTTCCTGGCCTATGTCTATGCCCTCAAGCCCTTCGGGCGTCTGGGCTGGCTCGCCGCCTTCACCTTCGCCGCCTGCGGGGCGCTCCGGCTGGCGCGGTTCAACGTCACCACCACCAAAGTGGACAAGCGCTACTTCGTGGGGCTCCCCATCCCGGCCGCGGCCGGTGTCATCGCCGCCTT
>JAKEHP010000538.1 GCA_022614955.1 Candidatus Methylomirabilota bacterium | reverse complement strand
CACGGGCAGCAGCCGGACGCGGCGCTGGAGCGGGTCATGGTGGACTTCTACGCCCGGAAGTACGACCTGCTCCTCTGCACCACCATCATCGAGTCCGGCCTGGACATCCCCACGGCCAACACCATCATCGTGAACCGGGCCGACCGCTTCGGCCTCGCGCAGCTCTATCAGCTCCGGGGGCGGGTGGGGCGCGATCGGCACCGGGCGCATGCCTATCTCCTCATCCCCCGGGAGGAGGCGCTCAGCGAACTGGCCCGCCGGCGGCTTCAAGTGCTCGTGGAGTTCACCGAGCTAGGCTCCGGCTTCAAGGTCGCCGCCCGGGACCTGGAGATCCGGGGGGCGGGGAACCTCCTCGGGGCGGAGCAGCACGGACAGATCGCCGCGGTGGGCTTCGATCTCTACTGCCGCCTCATCCAGGAGACCATGCAGGAGTTAAAGGGCCAGCCGCTGGAGAGTCCGGTGGATCCGGCCATCCGGCTCCCGGCGGAGGCCCTCCTCCCGGACAGCTACGTGGACGACCCCGCAATTCGCCTCGCCCTTTACAAGCGGCTGGCGGCGGCCGAGGGGGAGGCAGCCCTGGAGGAGCTAGGGGCAGAGCTGCGCGACCGGTTCGGGCCCCCACCCCTCGAGGCCACATGGCTTCTCACCGGCATGGCGCTGCGCCTCCTGGCCCGCCGCCTGCGGGCCGTGGAGGTGGACCTCCGGTCCCCCACGGTCCGGATCCGCCTAGACGGGAAGCCGGCCGTGGACGGGGCCGCCGCGGCGGCGCTGCTCCAGGAATCCCGTGGGCGCCTCCGGTACGGTCCAGCGGACACCCTCACGTGGCGCTCGGGCGAGGGCGATCCCGCGGCCTGGGCCGCCGCGGCCAAAAATGTATTGCGGCGGCTGGCGGGGAACTGTTAGGGTGGCCCCGCGTCCGCGGGCGAGAGCATGCACGGCGCGGCCCGGCCGCGCAGGAGGCGGAGCGGTGGGATGGCGGCGGTGGGGGGTCCTGGCGGGGGCGGCGGTGCTGGCGGCCTGCACCGGGGGGACCGACGAGCAGGTGGTGGTCCGGGTCAACCAGACCCGGGTGACGGCGGCGGAATTCCGGCGCAGGCTGGACCTGGAGCGGGAGCGGGTCCCAGCCCACCTCCAGGTCCTGATGGAGTCTGCCGACGTGCAAAAAAAGTACGCCCAGGATCTGATCCGGCGGGAGATCCTCCTGCAGGAGGCTGCCCGGCGGCAGATTGACAGCCGCCCCGCAGTGACGGACCGGGTGCGGCAGGTGCGGGAGCAGCTCATGCTCCAGACCCTCCTCAGCGAGGAGATCGGCGAGAAGGTGCAGGTGCCGGAGGCGGACGTGCAGGCCTACTACGAGGGCCACCCGGAGGAGTTCAGCCGCGACCGGTTGCGGGCCGGGCACATCCTGGTGCAGACGGAGGGGGAGGCCCAGCAGATCCTGGAGCGGCTGAAGGGGAAGGAGGGGTTCGAGGCGTTGGCCCGACGCCACTCCCTGGACAAGGCCAGCGGGGCAAAGGGGGGAGACCTCGGGACCGTCGAGCGCGGGAAGATGGTCCCCGAATTCGAGAAGGCTGCGTACGCCCTGAAGGTGGGCGAGGTGAGCGCCCCCGTGAAGACCCGGTTTGGCTACCACCTCATCCGGGTCACCGCACGGGAGCCGCGGCCGGCCGCCCCCTTCCCCCAGGTCCGGGAGAATCTGCGGCAACGGCTCGCGGGGGAACGCCAGCAGGCGGCCTTCGAAGCCTTTGTGGAGGGGCTGAAGAAACAGGCCACCGTGGAGGTTCGGGAGGAGCTCCTCCCGGTCGCGGCCCCGGGGGCGCCTCCGGCGGTCCCGCTCCAGCCGGGAACAGCCCCCGCACCCGGGGGGGCCTATTGAGACGGCTGGCCTGGACTATAACCCTCGGGGCGGCCGCTGCCCTGCTCCTTGTGCCCGGCACCGCCGGGGCCGTCACCATCGAGCGGGTGGTGGCTGTCGTGAATGAGGAGGTCATCACCCTCAGCGAGGTGCAGGAGGAGGGCCGGGCGGCGGCGGCCCGCCTCGCTTCTGCGGGAGAGGACCCCGGCCTCCCCGACCCCGCTGCCCCGGAGCGGCGGGTGCTGGAGGAGCTCATCGAGCGCCGCCTCCTCCTCCAGGAGGTCTCGCGGGAGGGGGTCCGGGTGGAGGCGACGGAGGTGACCGCCGCCGTCGAGGACCTCAAGGTCAAGAACGGCCTGCCGGACGAGGCGGCCCTGGAGGCGGCGCTCCGGCAGGAGCGCCTGACGCTCTCCCAGTTCCGCCGGCGTCTCCAGGACCAGTTGGCCATCGGAAAGCTCCTGGCCCGGAAGGTCCGCGGGAGCGTCATCCTGACCGACACGGAGCTGGAGACGTACTACCGAACCCACCTGCAAGAGTTCACCCAGACCGGCCAGGTGCAGCTCCGGCATCTCTTGGTCGCGGTGCCGAAGGTGGGGGACCCGGAGGCCGAGGCCGCGGCTGCCAGCCGGACGGCGGAGGCGCTGGAGGCCCTGATGGCGGGGGCCCCCTTCGCGGCCGTGGCCGCACGGT
>JAKEHP010000537.1 GCA_022614955.1 Candidatus Methylomirabilota bacterium | reverse complement strand
GCCGGTGTAGTAGTCCCCGCGGCCGCCGTAGTAATCCCCGACGCTCATGTAGTAGGCCATCACTCCTCCGGGGCCTCGAGGGGGCTCCCACGCAGCAGGCGGGCAGCAAGGGGGTTGATGCCCACCCGCCTCCCGTTCGTCGGTCCTGGGGCATCCTCAGCGGTTTCTTCTGGCGGGTTTTCGAGCGCACGCGCCCTTTTGGCCAATTTGGCCATCAGGCGGCGGAAATTGTCGTAGGTGGCGCTCCACTCCAGGTCCACCGCCTTGAAGCGGCGCTCAAGGGAGTCCAGGCGCTCGAGGACGTGCAGGCTCGAGCTCTCGAGGACATGAATTCGTTCCCGTGAAGTTTTCCACCCGAACATTGTGGAAAGATAGCGGATGAATACACTTCCCGCTACCACCCCCCCCACCGCCCGCCCACCCCCCAAAGGTGGTAGCGGGAAGGTGGGGGTTGGGCCAGATCGGTCTCGCGCTTCGCGCTCGGTTATTCCGGGACCCCACGCCCCCCCGCCCTCCCTGGGCGCCGGTCACCTGCCGGTCTTGCGGGGGTCCGTTGTTGGCCGACGGCGCGATGCGGGCTACCCGGGGGCCTCGAAGTGCACCGGGTCCCGCTGTCCTCCCCAGCGCCCTCCCATCTGCTGCCAGAGGCGACCCACGGCAGCAGCGAGCTCTGGGGGTTGTACGGTCATGTCGAAGGCGAGTCCTCGCTCGTGCTTGGAGCGGCCGGGAGGAGCGGCCGGGAGGCGAGAGAGCCCCCGTTGGTAGCGATCCCAGAGGCGCGCCTGGTCCTGGCGCGTGCGAAAGACGCTCGTAACCCGGGGGCGGAGTCCGGCTCCAGCGGCGGTGTCGAAGAGGTAGGCCGCGTAGGGCACCAGCCAGGGCACGAGTCCTCGAAAGAGAGTTGCACTCACAGCCCGCCGCCCTCGGAGGGCTCAAAGGTTCGCTCGTACCAGCGGTAGGTCGCCCGCCACCCCTGGTTCGCCACCACGCTACTGACGCCGAACCCGGAACCGGGTTCCAACACGACACCAAGGCGGCGCTGGGTCTGGATCACCTGAGAACTCAGAACCTGGTAGGCATCGACCACGCTTAACCCGCTGACTCCCGGCGGGGTCGCGCTCACGTTGGCCCCCACCCGGATTTGCCCGACCGTGCCGAGGTTGCTGCCGGGGTTACTCGAAGCCCGGAGGTCGCGGTGGATCGCGGCGTTCGCATTGGTGAGCGTCGTGGTCCCCGTGAAAATCGTTCCCACGGCCCCGCCGCTCACGGTGCTTTCCGCCTGGACCAACACGTCCTCGATCACGACCAGCACGCCGGATTTCACTGGGTTCTGGAGGCAGACGTGGGAGAACTGACCCGCGACCGCCAACTGGATCGCGGTGCCCATGACGAGTTGAGTGCCGGTCAGGAATTTCCATTCCAGGCGGTCCATCTCGAGGCCGAGCATCGGAAAGATTTCCGTGGCGAGCACCGGCGCTGGCGCGCCCTCCTGCATCGCCAGGAGTCGGTAGAGCAGCTGGTTGTACCGGGGGGCTAGGATTTCGTTGGGCGCCGCCACGTCACATCGGCTCCACGATGATCACGCCATCCACGGTCGGGGTTAACCCGCTCACCTCGTCGAACTGCAGTTTCAGTTTGTCGCCCCCCGACGCCATCCACACGATCGGTGTGGTGTTGAGCTCCGACGGGAGGGTCCCGGCGGTGCCGCCGCCCTGCACGGGGCTCCGCTCCTGGATCGTGGTGGAGCCGGTGTAGACCGTGAGCCGGACGGAGTTCGCCGTAGCGCGCACCAGCAGCTTGACCGCTGCGGGCCAGGGCACCCGCTCGAATTGCCACTGGATCAGGGGATTGAATCCCAGCTGATTCGCCGTGAGCGCCTGGCTGAAGGAGAACGAGGGCATCAGCGGTATTCCTCCGGGAAAGGTTCGTCCAGCGGATCGGACAACGGGTCGTAGCGGGGATCGCTGGGAGGCGGTTCCTCTGGGTGGCGGCAGAACGCCGCTCGAGCGCCGAGCAGCTGCACCAGCAGCGCGAGCGCTTGCAGCTGGCCCTCGTCGAGGCTAGCGCTTGCGTCCAGGCTTGGCGGCGACATTTCGCCTCGAGACGGAGATCCCCGTGCCTCTCAACACTCGGCGCGCAAGCACCACGAAACCCTTTTCGCGCCGGATCGCCCGGCGCAACGCTCGCGGGTTAGCGGGGTTCATCCGCCGGTTCTTGACGCAGTAGCTGCCGGTCCGCTTATCGAGGTGATGGCCCGGCGGGCAGGCGCCGCCCTCCCGAGTCAAGAACGGCTGCCCCCCGGGGAGGATGCGGGTGGGCGAGACCCGGAACGGCCCCGGCAACCCGATGCCCTGGCCCGGTCGCATCGGCGCCGGGAGCTGGAGCCCCGGCATCTGGGGCGGCGCGCCGGTTGTCCCGGCCCCGCTGAGGATGCGGTTGGCAACCCCGGCAGCGCCCGAGACCAAAGGAATCCCCGCCTTGCTGACGGCGCCGGTCACGGTCCGGGCGACCTTGCCTAAAAAATCGAAGATGCCTCCGCGGCCGGTGTAGTAGTCCCCGCGGCCGCCGTAGTAATCCCCGACGCTCATGTAGTAGGCCATCACTCCTCCGGGGCCTCGAGGGGGCTCCCACGCAGCAGGCG
>JAKEHP010000536.1 GCA_022614955.1 Candidatus Methylomirabilota bacterium | reverse complement strand
GTAGAGCTTCTTGAGCTCGGCCGCCGGCTTGAAGGTGTGGGTGTCGGGATCCACCGCCTTGGCCCAGGGGATGCTCTTGGCCCCCGGGATGTGGCCGCCCCGGAGGCACCCCTCCTGGGGGTACTCCGGCATGTGGGTCTTCTCGCCCCGGTACTCTTCCGGGCTGCGGACGTCCACCAGCTGTCCCTTCTGCTTCAGGTGCGCCAGCACCTCATCGCGGAAGGCGCGGATCTTGGAGTCGTCTCGCTCCCCCACGGTGATGTTGCCCTCCGGATAGCTGGGCTTCTCGGTCGAGAGCGGGCGCCCCTCGTCCACCCAGCGGAGCCGGCCCCCGTCCATCACCCGGACGTCCTTCACCCCGAAGAGCCTGAGCACCCAGAGGGCGTAGGTGGCCCACCAGTTGTTCTTGTCGCCGTAGAAGACGATCGTGGTGTCGTCGCTGATCCCCTTGGCCCGGAGCAGCTTCTGCAGCCGGTCGCGGTCGATGTAGTCCCGCACCAGCGAATCGTTGAGGTCGGTGGTCCAGTCGATCTTCACCGCGCCGGGAATGTGGCCGGTGTCGTACAGCAGGATGTCCTCGTTGGACTCCACCAGGCGGACCTTGGGGTCCTTCAGGTGGGCCGCCACCCAGTCGGTCGAGACCAGCACCTCGGGGCGCGCGTACCCCCTGGACTCGATCGGTGTCACTGCGGGCGCCTGAACAGCGGTCATCGGTTCCTCCTTGCACTACGTGGACGGGTGGGGCGATGGGTCCGCCCCGGAAACGCAAAGGCCGGCCGCTGCTGTCCCGGAGGAAGCGCGGCCGGCCCGGATGCGAGAACCAAGAGCCTAGCGCACCGCTACCCTCCGGTCGCGGCGACCGGCGGGACAGCAACAGATCATTCGGCCGGACTGGCCGGCGGCATGCGGCATGGGCACGGCTCGCGACGGACGGGGAACGTGGCTCAACTTACCGGCCGTCCGCCGGAGCTGTCAACCGCCGCCCCGGCCTTGCCCAGCAGCTCCGCGGCGTGCAGCCGGGTGGCCCCGACCGCCACCAGTGGGCAGCGGCCCTGCTCCAGCGATCCGATGGCGTAGGGGATCACCCCGCTCCCCCGGTCGGGATCGTAGAGCAGCCGCCCCAGCAGCTCCCGCAGGCGCGCGAATCCGGGCAGGCGGGCCGGCAGGGTGCCCGACACCATCCCGGGCGCCGCCACCGCACGCTTGAGCGCCAGGGCGTAGGTGGC
>JAKEHP010000535.1 GCA_022614955.1 Candidatus Methylomirabilota bacterium | reverse complement strand
TGATGGGGTGGCTCTCGTACTGGGTCACCACCGGGATGAGGTAGTCCCCGCCCAGGACCCGGCTCAGGCGGTCCACGATGACATCCTGGCCCGGCCGGATCGCGTACTTATCGAGGAACGCGACCAGGGCCGGGGCCTGGTAGGGGTCCAGGAGGACAAGGAGCTTCCCGCCCCGCTCGACGTAGCGCTCTAGGGCCGTAAGCTCGCCGGGGAGCGGGTCCCGCTTCGGGCCGGCCACCACCAGGACCGCCGCGCTCTCTGGGACATCCTTCTCCCGGAGCAGGAGGAGCTCCTTCACCTCGTAGTTCGCCCCCTGGATGGCCTCGCGCGCCTGGGAGAAGCCCGGGCGGTCGGTGTTGCCTACCTCCCCCTCGCCGTGCCCCTGGAGGAAGTAGACCACTCGCTTGCCCTCCCGGGTCACCTTCAGGAGGGCGTTGGTGAGCTTCTCCTCGGTGGGGAGGAGGATTTTCTCCTCCCTGGCCCCGCTCTCGATGACCACCGTGTTCGGGGTGGTGACTCCGTAGCGCTTCGCGGTGGCCGGGCTCCGGTCCAGGTCAATCAGCTGGAAGGTGAACTGGTCCGAGTGGTAGGCGTAGAGCCGGAGCAGGTCCTCCAGGATGGCCCGGTCCCCCCGGTCGGGCGTGCTGAACCCCACCGCCTTCACCGGCTTCGTGAGCCCCCGCAGGACCTTCACGGAATGGTCGGAGAGGGACTGGCGCCTCCCCTCGGTCAGGTCGAACCGGCGGTTGTGGCTGTAGGAGAGGGCCTCCACCAGCGCCACGGCTCCGAGGAGCAGGAGGATCGCCAGCGCCGTGTTCACCCCGTAGGCGGTCCGCCGCCGCCGGGCCGCCGCCTCCGTCACGCGCTCGGGTGCCTCCGCCATCTCACGCTCTCCACCGCCGCGCTTCCACCGCCTTCAGGGTCAGGAAGAGGAAGACCGCGGTCACGTTGACGTAGTAGATGAGATCCTTGGTATCAATGACCCCCCGGGCGAAGGCCTCGAAGTGGTTCAGGAAGGAGAGATGCCCCAGCACCTTCCCTACCGTCCCCCCCGCCAGGTCGGCCGACCAGCCGATGACCCAGATGAGCAGCAGGGCGCCGAAGGCCAGCGAGCCCGCCACGATCTGGTTCTCCGTGAGCGCCGACGCGAAGAGGCCCAGGCTGAGGAAGGCCGTCCCCACCAGGACCAGGCCCAGGTAGCCGGCCAGGATTGGGAGGGGCTCCGGGCTGCTCCAGGCCATGAGGAGGA
>JAKEHP010000534.1 GCA_022614955.1 Candidatus Methylomirabilota bacterium | reverse complement strand
GAGGCTATCCGGCACACGGGTCGCATTCTTGCCGAGGCCTTCGACCTATTCGCACGGCGCGCGCGCCCGGGACTTCTGGCCACGCAGGTGGCGGGTGAGGTCGACGGATTTGTCAGGGCAAAGGGCTGTGCGCTGGGCGAAGGCCTCCCGCATCGCCCGCACGCAATCCTGGGGGCCCGTCAAGGCCGCCACGGCCGCCCGCTGGGCGATGGAGGTAGGGTTGGAGGTCACCTGGCTCTGGAAGCTGTCCATGGCCCGGACGACCTCGACCGGCCCGGCAGCGTACCCGACCCGCCATCCGGTCATCGCATAGGCCTTGGACAGGGAGTTGACCAGGACCGTCCGCCGCTTTACCTCCTCGCCCAGGGCCGCGATGCTCAGCGCCTCCCGCCCGTCGTAGGTGAGGGCCTCGTAGGTCTCGTCGCTGATCACGGTCAGGTCCCGCCCCACGGCGAAGGCCGCGATGGCCTCCAGGTCTTTTCTCGTGAGGACCGCCCCCGTCGGGTTACAGGGGCTATTGAGAATCAGGGCCGCCGTCCGATCCGTGCAGGCTGCCTGAAGCTGCTCCACCCGGACGCGGAAGCCGTCCGCCTCCGCCGTCCCGACGGAGACCGGGACCGCCCCCGCCATCCGGACCTGCTCCGGGTAGGAGACCCAGTAGGGAGCCGGCAGCAGGACCTCATCCCCCTCCTGAAAGAGAACCATGCAGAGGTTGTACAGGGTGTGCTTCGCCCCGCAGGAGATGATGACGTTCTCCCGCCGGTACTCTACCCCGTTGTCCCGCTTCAGCTTGAGGCAGACGGCGTCCTTGAGTTCATCAATGCCGGCCGTGGCCGTGTACTTGGTGAACCCCTCCGCGAGCGCCTGGACCGCCGCGGCCTTGATGTGCTCGGGGGTATCGAAGTCCGGCTCCCCCGCACCGAAGTTCAGGACGTCGATCCCCTCCGCCCGCATCCGCCGCGCCCGTGCCGTGATGGCGAGTGTGGGGGAAGGGGTGAAGCCAGCCGTGCGGGTCGCGAGACGCATCCAGGCACTCCTCCCTATCGGCGGCCCGGGCGGCGCCGGCCGGCCGGCCCGGCGGCCGCCCCGGCCCGCCCCGCTCGGAACCTCTCCGCCAGCATCTTCTCCGCGAGGGGGGGGACTAGGCCGCTCACCGTCCCCCCCAGCAGGGCGATCTCCTTCACCAGGCGGGAGCTGAGGTAGGTGTAGGCCTCGTGGGGCATGAGAAAAACCGTCTCCACCGCCTCCGCCAGACGGCGGTTCATCAGGGCCATCTGGAACTCGTACTCGAAGTCGGAGACCGCCCGGAGCCCCCGGATGATGGCCCCAGCCCCCTGGGCCCGCGCGTAGTCCACCAGGAGGGTGTCGAAGCCTGCGATCCGGACCCCAGGCAGGTCCCGGGTGGCATCCCGGACGATGGCCATGCGCTCGTCCAGGGTGAACAGGGGGGACTTGTCGGGCCTGGCTGCGACGGCGACCAG
>JAKEHP010000533.1 GCA_022614955.1 Candidatus Methylomirabilota bacterium | reverse complement strand
CCGGCCTGGAAGTCCTGCCAGACTACGAGGAACTGGTTGAGGTTGGGAAGGGCAGCAATGGCCGGCTGCTCTTGTGCCGAGACGGCCGCGGGGGTGACCTCGAACGCCTGCCCCCAGGCCAACCCTGGCCAGAGCAAGCCCATCAGGATGCCAGCGGTCAGCCACTTGAGAGTGGAATCCCGCAATCAGCACCTCCTCTTCCCGCACCCACTCCACTGCCATAGGAGCAATCCGGCCGGTCCCCCGGATGGTGATCTCTTAGGTGCTTGCCTCCTCAATTGGAGGGGCTGTGGCGCCACCAGGTGAGGGAGGGGGCGCAGCTGCCGGTGGTGGAGGGCCAGCCGGCGCGGCCGGCGGCGCGGGTGATGCCGCCGCCGTGGGGGGGACCGGCGGGACGGTTGCTGCGGGCGCAGCCGGCCTGGGGGCTGGCGAGGGCGCCGCCGCCGGAGCCGCCCGCTTCTTCTTTCCCTTCTCCGCGGGCGGAGCGGCTGCCTTCGCCGCCGCTCTGGCTGCCCTCCGGCGGGCCTTGCGCGCCTCTTCCTTCCGGTGCCGTCGCCGTCTCAGCTCCCGCTCTCGCTCCCCCATGCCGGCTCCTTTCCCTACCAGTCCTGGTACCGCTCGCCCTTCCCCTTGACCCGCTTCAGGCCGATCGCTGGGCTTCTGCTGTGCACGTCCTTGATCCCGGAAATCGCCCCCGTCCGGTCCACCTGCTGCTCGAGCTGCCAGTCCGCCTTTCCGGTCATGGGGTCCGGGTAGATGCGCCGCAGGTACCGCCGGGTCGCCAGTTGCGTCTTATCCTCCAACAGGTCTTCCAGCTTCTGGGGGAGACGGTTGTGGGCCGCCCGGTAGGCAGCGATGGCCTGCCGGAACTCCCCGAGGCGGAAGAGGAGCTCCTCCTCTTTCTCCCGCTGGAGCATGGTCCGCCAGAGGGGCGCGGCCACCGCCGTCGCGATCCCGATCAGCGTGACGCTGAAGAGGAGGGCCAGGTACACAACCCCGGCCTCACCACTCCTTGTACGGGACCCCGTTGAGCCCCACCCCCTCGCTGCCGCTCCGGACGTCCACGATGCCATTTTCCTGCCCCTGCTCATCCGTGGCATAGGCGAAGGCCCAGGAATCATCCCGGCCCGTGATCGGGTCCGCCGGGACCCGCCGCAGGTATCGCTTTTCCACCAGCTCCGCGAGGGTGGGCGGGTAGCGCTCCTGGTCGGCGTAGTACTGGTCAATGACGTCCCGGAGGATGAAGAGGTTCTCTTTCAGGGCGGCCTCCTTCGCCTTCGAGACCGCCAGTTGGAAGGACGGAAGGGCGATGGTGGCCAGGATGCCGATGATGGTCACCACGATGAGCACCTCGATGAAGGTGAAGCCGCGCCGATCCCGCATAGAGTGTCCGCTACCAGGTGTTGTAGGTGGTCCCATCCAGCCCCTTGGCCGTGCTGGAGGATCGCACATCCCAGACGTCCCGGGCGTCGGTTACGCTGGAGTCGAGGCTGTCCGAGTAGGAGCGCGTGACCCAGGGAGTCTCGGGGGCCATCGGGTCCCGGGGGGTACGCCGCACGATCTTGGTCTCCGTCAGCTCCTGGAGGTTCAGGGGGTAGCCGGTCCGGTCCACGCTCACCCGTTGGACGAACGGCTCCCGGGCATCCTTGGCCTTGTTGCGTGCCTTGTCGTACTCAACCTTGAAGCGGTCAATCCCCTCCCGAAGCTCGCGGAGGCTGCGGCGCAACTCCAGCTCCTTCGAGCGCTTGACCGTCACCTCCACCAGCGGCATCGCCACCGCGGCCAGGACACCCAGGACCGCGAGGACCACCATCAGCTCGACGAGGGTCAGGCCCGCGGCGCGCGCAAGGCGAGGCCGCCAGGCGAGCGGGAGGCGCGTCACCCCCCGGGCTCCTCGGGTTGCCCCGGTGGCGTCGGCACGCCGGGGACTCCCGGGGCGCCGGGGGCCGGCGGCGCGGGCGGAGGGACGCGGGGCGGGACGGCGGGACGCGGGAGCTCGGGCGGGACCAGGGCCGCGGGGGCGGCCACCGGGCCGGCCTCGAAGGACAGGGCCGTGCCCGACCAGAAGGTCAGGACATCTTCCGCCGGCGGCTCCACCACCTTCACGAGCCGGGGGGTGACCGAGATGATGACGTCGGTCCGGATCGTCGTGGTGGCCACGTTGGAAAAGAGGCGACCCAGGAGCGGGATGTCACCGAAAAACGGGAGCTTGTCGGTCGTCACGGTGGTGTCGTTCTGGATGAGGCCGCCCAGGAGGCGGGTCTCCCCGTCCCGGACCTTGATGAAGGTATCCAGGTTCCGGGTATTCACGCTGGGCAGCAAATCCCCCCCGATGGCCGCCCCCACGGAGGAGATCTCGAAGTTCAGCTCGATCGTGACCTCCCCGTTCAGGTGGATGGTGGGGGTCAGGGTGAGCTTCAGGCCGACATCCCGGAACTCGACCCGGGTCTCCTGAATCGTGCCGGCCGGCGTGCCGGGCGCCTGCGGGGTGGCGGTGGTGGCCGAGGAAGAAGATAGGGTGGAGATCTGGAATGGGCGCCGTTCCCCGATGAGGATGCGTGCTTTCTGCCGGTCCAGGACTCGGACCGTGGGGCTGGCCAGCGTCTTGGTGTCGGCCAGGTTCTTCAAGATATTGAGGGTCACAGCGGGGCTTGGGAGGGCCAGGGTCGAGCCCCCGAGCTGGTCTGCGAAACTGCTTCCCACGATGATGGTGGGAATGTTCAGCTTCACCTGGTAGGCCTTGTCGAAGAGGAGGCCGAGGTTATCCCGGGCATCTGCCTTGACCTCGATGACCTCCAGTTCGATCTCCACTTCCCCGATACCCCGGTCGTTGGCGTGCAGGAGCTTCTTGGCGAGGGCGACCTTCTCGGGCGTGTCCCGCACCACGAGGGTGTTCAGCTTCTCATTGACGAAGATCTGCCGGGTGCTCAGGATGGTCCGGAGGAGGTTGACCTGGGTCTTGGCATCGGTGTCCGCCAGGTAGAAGGTGTGGACGACCAGGTCGTCGTATTGCTGGTGCTTGGCCGGGGTGTCCGGGATGACCACGAGGGTCCGGGGTCCCACCTGCTTGGCGAAGAGGCGGTTGGTGGAGAGGAGGAGCTCGAAGGCGTCCCGCAGGGGGAGATCCTTGATGTAGGTGGTGACCCGCTTGGCGGTCAGCCCCTCGTCCAGGAAAATGTTCACCTCCCCGAGGCGGGCGATGACCTCCAGGACATCCTTGATGTCGGTGTCCTTGAAGCGCAGGGAGACGGGCTTCAGGGGTAGGGCGACGAGTCCCCGGGTCTCCGCCGCGCGCTGCTGGGCTTCCAGTCCCTCGGCCACCTCGGCCCGCGCCGTCACCTCTGCGAAGAGGGCCTCCACCTCGGGCCAATCGGGGGCCAGTTTGCGGGCCTCGGCCAGCAGCAGGGCGGTCTCCCGGAGCGCGCCCCGCTGGGCCGCCTCTTTCGCCCGGTTCAGGAGCGTGACGGCCCGCCGGCGGTCCGTGACCCGGGCCGCCGCCGCGCGGGCGGTCGCGTGGTCCGGGTTGTACTGGAGGGCCCGGTGGTACGCGGTGAGCGCGCCATCCAGGGCTCCCTCCCGCTCCACACGCGTGCCCTCCCGGAAGTGAAACTCCGCTGCCGCGCGGAGTGTGCGGACCAGGCCGAGCCGGGCATCCTCCGACCGGGGCTCCTTGACGAGGGTCTCCGTGTACCGGGCAATAGCGGCGTCAAAGTCCGCCGCCGTCAGCGGTTCGCCCGTCGGGAGCCTCCCGGTCTGGGCGCAGGAGGCGAGTCCCACGGCCAGGGCCGCGGCCGCCGTCCACACCGCGAACTGTCGCCAAGCGCTCGGCATGTTCCACTCCCTTCGAGAGGCCTCAGCGCGAATCGGGCGAGAGGGTGAGTCGGGCCTCCCGGCTCCCGTCCGGCGTTGCCAGGGTGATGGTGTCTTCGGTGATCCGGACCACCAGGTACTGGTTCAGCAAGAGTTCCTTTTCCCGGGCCATGAGAAACTCCCCGTCCCGGCTGACGAACGCCAGGGCCCGCCCTTCCTCGCGGGCGAATCCCAGGAACTTCACTCTCTTCAGCCCCTCCAGGAACGGATCGGCCGGGGGCGGGGGCGCGCCGGCAACCGGCTTGGGCGGGGGTGGAGGGGGCGGCTCCTCCACGGCGGCGAAGAGGTTCTTCAGGGTGTCCGGGAGTGCGGGGCGCGGCGCCCGGAGCAGGTCTGTCCTGAGGCGGGAATTGTCCGCACGGGCCTTGCCGGCTCGCGCCTCGGTCCGGGCGGGCGCAGGCCTGTCTGCAGGGCGGGTGGGCGGGGCGGACTGCCCCCAGCGGGCCAGGAGCAGGCCAGCCCAGACGAGGATCAAAAAGGCCAGGATGGCCCACTGGCGCGCCGCCGCCTTCACGAGACCTCCTCAGGCGGTGTCGCCGGCGGGGGAGCTGCACGGCGAGGCTGTTCTGTCCGGAAATAGGCCGTGAGGTTCAGCCGGGCCGTCACCTGCCCCTCCCCGGGCCGCCCCGCCGCCGCCAGGTGGGTGATGGTCAGGCGCCCCTCCATCCCCTCCAGCTCGGTCAGGAACCGGCGCACGTCGGTGTAGCGTCCCTCCAGGCCCAAGGCAATCCCCAGCTTCAGGAGTCCTTCCTCCGGCACGTCGGTCGGCGTGTAGGCAATCCCTCCCACCTTGAGGCGGGCCGAGGCGGCACGGCGATTCAGGTCCCGCACCAGCGTCACCACCTCCCGCCGGGGCGGGAAGCGCTCGCGCAGGCGGCTGATGTCCCCCTCCAGGCGCCGGGCCGCTTCTGCCTGCCCGGCGGTCTGGCGGAGAGACCGGAGCTCCCCCTGCAGGGTGTACAGAACCTCCTCCCGGGCGTGGAGCCGCTGGCGGAGCGGGAGGTCCAGGACCGGGATCGCCGCGGCGTTCAGCAGGAAGAGGAACGCGGCGGTCCCCGCCAAGGCGGCGATGCTCCGGTCCGTTCGAACGAGACGCCAGAGCTCCCTCACCTAGACCCCCTCCCGTCTCAGGTCCAGCCGGATTTCGAACTGGAGGATCCCCCTTCCGGTCCGGTCATCCTTGCGCTCCCCGTGTCGGAGCAGAAAGACCCGGGTGAAGAGGGGGCGCTCCTCCAGGCGCCGGACGAAGCCGGTCAAGGCCTCCAGCGTCCGTGCCTCCCCCTGGAGCTGCACTCCGGTGAGTTGCTGATTGGGACGGACATCCGCTACGCCTACCCCCTGCGGAAGCGCAGCCTCCAGCTCATTCAGGAGGCCGGTCCAGGAGAAGGCGGATGCCTCCAGCAGGCTGTTGTAGAACCGCACGCGCTGGGCCAGGCCTCTGGAGGCCTCCGGCGGGGCTGCAGCCCCCCCGCCCCCCGCCCGCTCCCGCTCGGCCGCCCGGGCGGTCCAGGTCTCCTCCAGGCTGGCCAGGTGGGTGCGGGAGCGGGAGAGAAGCACGCCGTGGACGACCGTCCCCACGAGGAGCAGCAGCACGGCTCCCGCCAGGCCCTGGCGGAGCCAACGCTGGCGCCGGGCGGTGGGAGACGCGAGGTTTAGGCTAAGACGCATCAGGAGCCCCTTCGCGGGCTCAGGGCTGCCCCGGCCGCCGCGGCCTCCATGGCCGTCGGCGGCAGGCCGTCCCAGAAGGCCCCCCACGCCGCGACACCCTCCCCCAGGACCTCTGCCGGGATGCGAAGCGCCCCCTCCAGCGCTGCCGCAATCGGCCCGAGTTCTCCCTCTCCGGCGAGGATGAGACCGGGGGGCGGGGCGACGCCCTCCCGCCCCGTCGCGAAATCCAGGGACGCCTCGACCTCCTGGAGGATCGCCTTCGGCTGACCGTCGCTCGCCGCCAGCGGAACGGACCGAGCGTACGCCGGTATCCCGTCTTGCCGCAGGAGGAAGCCAAGAGCTCCACCGCCCAGGTGCAGCAGGCCCTCCGATCCCCGCCCCTCCGTCGCCCTGTCCCATGCGTTGTGGAGACAGACGAGCGCGCTGGCGGCGTGCAGGGGGGCGGCCCCGGCGCGGTCGAGGAGAGCCTCCACCTGGGAGAGGAACGCCTCGTGGGCCACGAGGAGGGCGACCTGCCCTGCCGCCCCCTCACGACGGAGGACCTGGCAGGTCAGGCGGGCCTCCTTTGCCGGAAACGGAAGAAGGTCAGCCGCCTGCCAGAGGAGGAGTTCCCGCAATTCCTTCCCGCGCGCCTGCAGCTCCGGAAAGCGGAGCACCTGGGCCACGCAGCTTGTGTCGGGCAGGGCCAGGGCGACCTCGGGACAGCGGCCGCTCAGGCATAGGGTCTCCTTAAGCGCCCCCAGGATCGCCTCCTCGTCGGTGATGGCAAGCCCCTGTGGTCCCGCAGCCAGGGCCCCGGCCGGCAGCGGGACGGCTTGCCGGGCGGCCACCCGGAGGCGCCGACCCCGCCGGACGATCCGGACGGCGCGGATCGCATCGGGGCTGAGGCTCAGACCGAGGGGGAGTCGCCACCCCATTCGTCACTCCACCACCGTCACCCGGTTGACCTCGGCGACCGTACTGAGGCCGGCGCGGACCTTCTCCAGGGCCGCCTCCCGGAGGAACGTGGTCCCGGCGGCCGCGGCTGCGCTCCGCAATTCTCCCCCGGGGCGACGGGCCAGGATGGCCTCCTGGAACCGGTCGCTGACCTCCACCAGTTCGAAGATCCCGGTCCGGCCCATGTAGCCGGTCCCGTGGCAGGCGGGGCAGCCCCGCCCCTGGAAGAGGGGGACCCCCTGCCAGGCCGACGCGGAGAGGCCCGCCGCGGCGAGCGCGTCAGGGGGGAGGGAGAGCGGCGCGCGGCACCCCGGGCAGATCAGACGGATCAGGCGCTGGGTGAGGATGCAGGAAAGGGCGGCGACGAAGTTGTAGGGGTCCAGCCCCATGTGGAGGAGCCGCCCCAGCACGTCCACGGCGTTGTTGGCGTGGACCGTGGTGAAGACCAGGTGCCCGGTGAGGGCAGCCTGGACCGCGATCTGGGCGGTCTCGGGGTCCCGGATCTCCCCGACCATGATCTTGTCCGGGTCGTGGCGGAGGATCGAGCGCAGCCCCCGGGCGAAGGTGAGCCCCTTTTTCTCGTTCACCGGGATCTGGAGGACCCCTTTGAGCTGGTACTCGATCGGGTCCTCGATCGTGACGATCTTGTCCTGCCCCGTGTGGATCTCCGTCAGGGCTGCATAGAGCGTCGTGGTCTTCCCGCTCCCGGTGGGCCCGGTGACGAGGATGAGGCCGTAGGGCTTGGCCAGATGCCGGCGGAACCGGGTGAGGTCCGGGGCAGGGAAACCCAGCCGCTCCAGTTTTAACTCTTGAAGCTCCGCGGTGAGGGCGGCCTTGTCCAGGATCCGGATCACCGCCCCCTCGCCGAAGGCGCTCGGGAGGATACTCAGGCGGCAGTCAATCGCGGGCCCGGCCTCCCGGCGGAGCTTGAAGCGGCCATCTTGGGGGAGGCGGTGCTCGGCGATGTCCAGCTCCCCCATGACCTTGAGCCGGGAGATGACCGGCTCCTGGTACGCCCGGGGCAGGGGGGGACCCACCGGATAGAGCATCCCGTCAATGCGGTACTTCACTACCACCCCCTGCTCGCCCCCCTCCAGGTGGATATCCGAGGCCCGGGCAGCCAGGGCGTTGCGCAGGAGGGTGTCTACGAGCCGGATGATGGGAGGCGCGGTCCCGCCGGAACTCGCCTCGAGGGCGTAGGCAGCCTCGCCGGTTCCTTCGGCCGCCAGGGCGGCCGGCAGCTCTTCCTCCAGGACGGCCAGGGCGGCCGGGGACCCCGCCGCGGCCGCCAGGGCGCCTTCGAGCGTGGCACGGGGGGTGACGTAGCAGGCAAACGGCCCGGGGAGCGCCCGGCGCAACGCGTCCAGGAGCGTGAGGTTTCCGGGATCCACCAGCGCCACGCCGACGCCCCCCTCCGGGAGGCGGAGGGGAACGAAACCCCGGCGCCGGCAGGTCTCCGGGGGAAAGCGGGCGAGGAGGTCCACGGCGACGGGCGGCGCGCCCCCGTCCCAGGCCGGGAGGCCGTAGAGCCGGCTGAGGAGGCTGGCGAGAGGGGAGTGGGGCAGTGGGTAGCGGGACGCCAGCAGGCCCAGGAAGGTCTGGATGTCCCCGTTGCTCTCCCGGGCCAACGTGGCGGCCGCCGCCTCTGGGACGAGCCCCTCCGCCACCAGAAGCCCGTGCAACCGCGTGGTCGCCCCCTCCCGCATGCCAGACTCCTACCGGACGACGGAAGCCAGGTGAAAGATGGGCAGGTAGAGCACGATGACGATCGTGGCCACGACGAGTCCCATGGCCGCCATGATGACTGGCTCCAGGAGCGCGGCCATTGAGGAGAGGCGCAGGTCAATCTCTTCGTCCGCGGAATCCGCGGCGTGCCCCAGCATTTCCTCCAGGGCCCCCGTGGTCTCGCCCACGGCCACCATTTCCACCAGCATGGGGGTGGCGATCGCCGTCTGCTCCAGCGCCCGGGCCAGGCTGCTTCCGCCCACCACCAAGGGGATGGCGGTCCGGACCCGGGTCGCCACGTGGGCATTGCTCACCGCGCCTGCCGCCACCTCCAGTGCCGGGACCACCGGGGTCCCGCCTCCCACCACGGCGGCCAGGCTCCGGCAGAAGGTGGCGAGGGCATACCGATGCAGCACCGGCCCGGCCCAGGGGAGCTTGAGGATGAAGCGGTCCAGGGTGGCCCGACCCTCCGGCGTCCGGCGCCACCAGGCGAAGTAGGCCCCGCCCGCGACGAGCACGGCGAGCAGGAGCGGCCAGGTGGCCCGGAGCCACTTCGTCATCGCCACCAGGAGTTGCGTCGGGAGGGGGAGGCTGGCGCCAAAGTCGTCGTAGATGCGGGTGAAGGTGGGAACCACGAAAGTGAGGAGGAACAGGATCACGCCCCCGGTGATGACCACCAGGGCGCTCGGGTACAGGAGCGCGTTGTACACCTTCCGCCGGAGCGCGAGGAAGTGCTTGAGGGTGGTGAGGAAGCGCCCCAGGGTGCCCACCAGCGCCCCGCTCTGCTCCCCCGCTCGGACCGAGGCCACAAAGAGGGGGGGGAAGACCCGGGGATGCCGGGCCGCAGCGGCTGAGAGGGAGGCCCCACCCCGGATATCCTCCCGAACGGCCTGGAGAGTCTCTCGGAGGGTCGGGTGGGCCGCCCGCCCGATCAGGGGGTCCAGGACCGCCATGATGGGGAGCCCGGCCCGCAACAGGGCCAGGAGTTCCTGCGTGAAGGCCAGGAGCATCTTCCGCGAGACCCGCTTGCGCCAGGGCAGGGCGGTGGTGAGTCGGAGGTCTACCGCCTTGGGGCGGACCCCGAAGACGTGGTAGCCGGCGCGCTCGAGCTGCTGGCGAAGCGCGGCGGCGTCCTCGGCCTCACACTCCCGGTCGAGGACAGCGCCGGTCGGCGTGGCCAGCCTACAGACGAATTGGGGCATGAAACCTGTCCCCTTCCCCCGGGCCGGCCAGGGGGAAGGCATTTTAGCAGTCTTAGATAGAGATGCCAAGTGCCCGTCTCAACTTCCTAGAGGTATACGATCACGGCCCCCGATTGGTTCTGGGGGCTGCAATGGGGGTGCCAAGCGCCCGCCGCAGCCCCTGTGGCTGGCGGGCCGACGGCCCCGCTGGCTTGCTTTTCCGGGGGGGCTTCGCTACCGTAGGCGGACCCCGCGCCAGCGGGGCAGGGGGAGGGGAGCGGCGTGCGGGAGGTGCGCCAGCACCTGGAGCAGGCGATGCGGGCCGCGGTGGCGCGGCTGGCCCACGCCGCGAAGGGGCGTCCCCCCGCGGAAGTCCCCTGGTCTGTCCCCGCGCAGGCCGCCTTCGGCGATCTGTCCACTCCCCTGGCCCTGTCGTTCGCCAAGGCTCTCGGGCGCCGGCCCCGGGAGGTGGCCGAGGAGATTCTGGGGGCCCTGACGCTCGATCCCCACCTGGTCGCCCGGGCCGAGGTGGCGGGGGCGGGCTACCTGAACTTTTTCGTTGCCCCGGCGTACTGGCGGCAGGTCATCCGGACCGCGCGGGAGCAGGGTCCGGCCTTTGGACGGTCTACCGCGGGTGGGGGGCGGCCCGTCCAGGTGGAGTTCGTCAGCGCCAACCCGACCGGTCCCCTGCACGTCGCGCACGGCCGGGGGGCGGCGGTCGGGGACGCCGTCGCCCGCCTCCTGGAGGCGACCGGCTGGCACGTGGAACGGGAGTACTACATCAACGATGCGGGCGCGCAGGTGGCCCTCCTCGGGGCTTCCGTCTGGGCCCGCTACCAGGAGCTCTGCAGGCGCGCCGTTCCCTTCCCCCCGAACGGCTACCAGGGCGCGTATGTCCGGCGCCTGGCCGAGGCGCTCCTGGCGAAAGAGGGGAAGCGCCTCCTGGCGCTGCCCGAGGGGGAGGCGGCGAGTCTGTGTGCCGCCTTCGGCCAGGAGGAGGTGCTCGGGTGGATCCAGCGGGATCTGGCGGCGTTTGGCGTGACCTTCGACCGGTGGTTCTCGGAGCGGAGCCTGCTGGAGCGGGGGGAGGTCAGGGCCACGCTGGACTTCCTGCGGGGGCGGGGGCACCTGGAGGAGCGGGAGGGGGCCATCTGGTTTCGGTCCAGCGCCTTCGGGGACGACAAGGACCGGGTGCTGGTGAAGTCTTCCGGGGAATTGACCTACGCCGCCTCGGACATCGCCTACCACTGGGACAAACTCCGGCGAGAATTCACCCGGCTCATTGACGTATGGGGGGCGGACCACCATGGCTACGTCTCCCGGATGAAGGCGGCGGTGGCGGCCCTGGGGTACGACCCCGGGAGCCTCACGGTCCTGCTGGTGCAGATCGTCCGGCTTCTCCGGGGGGGGCAGGAAGTCCGGATGTCCAAGCGGACCGGGGACTTCATCAGTCTCCAGGAGGTGCTGGAGGAGGTCGGCCCCGACGCCTGCCGGTACATCTTCCTGACCCGGCGAGCCGACAGCCACCTGGACTTCGACCTGGAGGTGGCCAAGGCCCAGTCCATGGAGAACCCGGTCTACTACGTCCAGTACGCCCACGCTCGCTGCGCCAGCATCCTCCGGGAGGCGGAGAAGGCCGGCGTCCCTCTCCCGGCGCCCGAGGCACCGATGGACCGCCTGGCCCTGCCTGAGGAGATCGCTCTCCTGAAGCAGCTCGCGCTCTTCCCGGAGGTTGTGGAGGCGGCCGCCGCGGCACTGGAGCCGCACCGCCTCCCGGTCTACCTCCAAGGGCTGGCCACCGAGTTTCACGCTTACTACACCCGGCACCGGGTCCTCTCCGAAGACCGGGAGCTCTCGGCCGCGCGGCTGTCCCTGGTCGCGGCCTTGAAGCAGGTCGTTGCCAATGCCCTCGCGCTCCTCGGCGTCGGAGCCCCCGACCGGATGTAGCCCCTCTCTTCCCCCGGCCTCCGCGAAAGGCGTTGACAACGGCAGGCCGCTTGCATAGCCTTCCCGCATTCTTTGGTGGTGGCGCAGTAGGGTAGCCCGGAGGATGGAGACCATGCCGGAATTCGCGCGAATCAAGCGGTTGCCGCCGTACGTCTTCAGCATCGTGAACGACTTGAAGGTGAAAGCCCGGGCCCGGGGGGAGGACATCATTGACTTCGGGATGGGCAACCCGGACCATGCTACCCCCGAGCACATCGTGGACAAGCTCTGTGAGGCGGCCCGCAACCCCCCGCCCGCCCCGCCCCTGAGTCCGGAACGTGTCGGCGGT
>JAKEHP010000532.1 GCA_022614955.1 Candidatus Methylomirabilota bacterium | reverse complement strand
GTTTGTACGTTGAGGACCGCCGCGGGCACCACCCGCAGGGTGGTCGGAGAACGACGTGAGGCGACGTTAGTTGGCACGGCACTAGATGTTGAACCAGGGGGTGACCCAAAAGTACTTGATGTTGAAGAAGATGCGCATGACCATCTTGATGGGCAGGGAGACCATCGTGAGGAAGAGGGCGGCCACGATGGCGTAGCGGACCGGGCCCAGCTCCTGGAGGGCCTTGCTGCTCTTGCGCTTCCAGATCCAGGCAGCGGGAATCAGGGCGTAGTAGAGCAGCGTCAGCACCAGCCCCACCAGCTCCACCTGGCCCAGCGCGGTCCCGGCGAAGACGCGGCCCAGCAGCGGCACGTCGTGGATCTTGGGGTTGCCCATCCACTTGAAGGGCCACCAGTACGGCAGGTCCACGTTGGTCAGGGCGACGACCTTATGGGGGTCCCACTTCTCCCAGGGCCAGAAGAGGTTCCATCCGGGCCCCCGGAAGAAGACGCCCAGGACGACGAGGGCCACCCAGAGGACCAGAAACCCGAAGAGATAGACACTGATGGCGAAGGGGCGCTCGCGGAAGGTAAAGTAGCCGTTCCCCTTGGGGTTGATGTCCACGTAGGGGATGACCATCAGCCCGATGATGATGAAGGTGGGCAGGACCACGCCGGCCATCCAGGGGTCGAAGTAGACCAGCATCTCCTGCAGGCCCAGGAAGTACCAGGGGGCCTTGGAGGGGTTGGGGGTCTGGGCCGGGTTGGACGGGTCCTCCATGGGGGCGTCCAGGGCGATGGACCAGACCATGAGGAGCGCCGTCATGAGGATGGAGCAGATGAACTCCGACTTGACCAGGTACGGCCAGCAGTGGATCTTGTCCTCCACCGGGCTGGGCCGCCGAGGTTTTTTGGCCGCCGGCCTGGCGTGAGCCGGGGCCGCGCCCGCCTTGACCTCCGCCATCGCTCACCCCCCATCGCCCGGGGTCCGCAAACTTCCCCGGCCGGCAGGCAGACGGTTAGAGGGGCCCCGAGATCCCCCCGTCCTTCCGAATCCGCCAGAAGTGGAGGATCATCAGGACGCTGGCCAGAATCGGCAGGAAGATGCAGTGCAGGACGTAGAACCGGAGCAGGGTGGGCGGGCCCACGATGGTCCCTCCCAGCAGGAAGGCCCGGGCGTCATAGCGGGGGGTCACCCCCACCACCTCGGCGAAGGGACCCTCGTGCCCCAGCAGCGGCGTGGCCCGCGCCATGTTGGTCCCGACCGTCACGGCCCAGATGGAGAGCTGGTCCCACGGGAGGAGATAGCCGGTGAAGGAGAGGAGGAGGGTCAGGGTCAGGAGGATG
>JAKEHP010000531.1 GCA_022614955.1 Candidatus Methylomirabilota bacterium | reverse complement strand
CCATCCTCAGCTCGGGAATGTTCCACAGAGCGATCACGTTGGCGCGGGGGTTGAGTCGGTTCTTGTAGTTCGGGAGCAGATCGGTACCGCCGCCGATGTAGTCGAAATCCCCATTGGTGGAGGCCGCGATCGAGAGCGCCTCCTCGACGCCAGCAGGTCTGTGAAGACGGAAGGCCGGCAGGATCATGATCGGGCCCGCACGAGGCGCGCCGGCTTTTTGGCCGCCGGGGGCTTTTCCTTGCGGCCGGCTACTCGGTCGCCTCCCTTCGCTCCCCTGGATCCGCTCATGATGGCCGCGAGGACCTTGTCGGGGGTCATCGGGAGCTCTTTCATCCTGACTCCCACCGCGTCGTGGATGGCGTTGGCGACGGCGGGAGCCGCGGGCAGGATCGGCCCCTCCCCCGCCTCCTTGGCGCCGAAAGGCCCCTCCGGGTCGTTCGTTTCAATGATGAAGACCTCCACATCCGGCATCTGCTTGGGCGTCAGCGTGCGGTAGTCAAGCAGGTTGGCGTCCAGGATGTTGCCCTTGTGGTACCGAAAGTCCTCCGTCAAGGCCTGCCCGAGCCCCATGTGGATGCACCCCTGGACCTGGCCTATGACGGCCGTGGGGTTCAGCGCCTTGCCGCAGTCGTGCGCCGCCCAGACCTTCCTCACGCGGACGAAGCCGCTCTCCGGATCGACGCTGACACGAGCCACGTAGGCCTGGAACGTGTACGAGGGGGACAGCCCGGCCGCCGCCCCCTTGAATTTTCCTCCCATCGGCGGCGCCGAGGCGTAACATCCCCGGGCGATGAGGGCCCCTTTCCCCCGGATGGCCTCCTGGAGCGCATCCATGAAGGAGACCGAGACCTCCGGATCGGGAGCGTAGACAACCGTTTCGCCCCGGAGAACGAACCCCTCCGGCTGGTAGCCGGTGAGTGTCGCCGCGGCCGCGATGAGATCCTTCCGGATCTCCTCGGCGGCACGGCGGGCCGCGTTTCCCGCCATGAAGGTGACCCGGCTCGAGTAGGAGCCCAGGTCGATCGGCGCCGTGTCGCTGTCACTGGAGAAGATGCGTATCCGGTCCAGCGATACACCCAGCGGCTCGGCGACGCACTGGGCCAGCATCGTGTCGCTCCCCTGTCCGATCTCCGCGGCCAGCGAGTGCACCGTAATCCCCCCGTCGCTGTCGAT
>JAKEHP010000530.1 GCA_022614955.1 Candidatus Methylomirabilota bacterium | reverse complement strand
TGAGGTCGTGGCCAAGCTCCTGCTGACCGCCGCCGGCGGCGCCACCTGCTTCGTGGTGCTCCGGGGGCTGCGGGAAGACCAGCACGAGGCCATCGAGCACGTGCTGACGCACCACCGCCTCGCGGTGGCCGCTGTCCCCACTGACGGGGTCGAGCCCCGTCTCCTGGGATGGGTGACGCCGGACGCCCGGGCGGCGTTCGGGTGCATCGCGGACCGGGGCCCGCTCACGGCCGCGGCGCTGGCTTGCGCCCTCGGCTGGCCCGACGCCCGGGGATGGGAGGCATTGCGGTCACTCGCTAAGCACCGTCTGGTTCGCCCCGACGGCGAGGTCTATCACCCCCTGCCTATCGCATGAGCCCGCGCCGGTTCGGCCCATCGACCACGGCGATCCACGGCACTCCACACCGGCGACCCGACTGGTCCCCGGTCGCGCCGGCGCTGCTTCAGAGCAGCTCCTTCGTGAATCCGGTCGGCTCGGAGGAGGAGGTGCTGTACAGCCGGTATGGCAACAATCCGGTGCAGGTGGCGCTGGCGCGGAAGTACGCGCTGCTGGAGGGGGCCGAGGACGCGATCTTCGTCGCCAGCGGCATGGGGGCGACCGCGCTCGCTCTCCTGGCCGTGCTCCGGCCGGGCGACCACCTGGTGAGCAGCGCCTGGATCTACGGCGGGACCCAACAGCTCTTCGACACCGAGTTCGCCCGGATCGGCATCGACGTCACCTACATCACGCCCGACCAGCCGCGCCAGTGGCGGCGGTCGGTCCGGAAGGCCACCCGCGCGCTCTTCCTGGAGACCCCGACCAACCCGGTCATGCGGGTGGTGGATCTCGGCACGGCGGCCCAACTGGCCCGGGAGTTCGGGCTCGCCCTGCTGGTGGATGCGACCTTTGCCAGCCCGATCAACTTCCGCCCACTGGAGCACGGAGCGGACGTCGTCATCACCAGCGCGACCAAGTACCTCAACGGCCACAGCGACGTCATCGCCGGCGCGGTGGCGGGCACCTCCTCGCTGGTCGAGGAAGTGAACCGGCTGATGCGGGTCTGGGGGCAGGCGATCGACCCCCATGCGGCGTGGCTGGTGGACCGGGGCCTGCGGACCCTCGCGGTCCGCATGGCGCGGCACAACAGCAATGGGATGACGGTGGCCCAGTGGGCCGCGGAGCAGCCGGGGATCACTCGGGTCCACTATCCCGGCTTGCCGTCCCACCCCGATCACCAGCTGGCGGCCAAGGTGCTGGACGGCTTCGGCGGCATGGTGGGTCTCGAGCTCAAGGGCGGGATCCGGGCGGCGGAGCGGACCCTCAAGCGCCTCAAGCTGATCGTGCACGCGCCCAGTCTCGCGGGAACCGAGAGCCTGATCTCGGAGCCGCGGCTCACCTCGCACAAGGGACTCACCTCCGATGCACGGGCGCGGCTGGGGCTGCCAGACGGCTTTATCCGGCTGAGCTGCGGGCTGGAGGACCCTGAGGACATCATCGCGGACCTGGCGCAGGCCCTGGGGAAGGGCGGGAAAGGGGAGGAGTGAAACCGTGAAGGGTGAAAGGTGACGAGTGAAGGGGGGCTGCGCCCTCTCCCCTTACCCTTCACCCTTCACCCTTCACCTGTTTAGCTTCCCCTCGTGATCCGCTTCTCCCACGTCTACAAGTCGTATCCCAACGGCGCGCTGGCCCTGAAAGACATCTCCTTCCGTGTCGGGAAGGGAGAGTTCGTCTTCCTGACCGGCCACTCCGGCGCCGGCAAGTCCACCATCATGAAGCTGATCTTCGCCGAACAGCGGCCCAGCCAGGGGGAGGTGCGGATCCTGGGCGGGAGCCTGGAGTCGCTCCGAGTGTCGGATATCCCCCGGCTCCGCCGGCGGCTGGGGGTCGTGTTTCAGGATTTCCGGCTGCTGGAGGATCGCACGGCTGCGGAGAACATCGCCTTCGCCCTGGAAGTGACCGGGGCGAGGTCCGATACCATCGCCGCCCGGGTGATGCGGGTGCTCACCCAGGTGGGGCTCTCCGCCAAGAGCCGGGCCTATCCCCGGGAGCTCTCCGG
>JAKEHP010000083.1 GCA_022614955.1 Candidatus Methylomirabilota bacterium | reverse complement strand
CCCCACTTCCACATGCACGTTGTCCCCCGGTGGAAGGGGGACGGCAAGGGCCTGACCTGGACCCTGGTCCGGGGAGACCTGGAGAAGGTCCGGGCGACGGCCGCGAAGATCCGGGCGTTCCTCTAGGACGGCTCCCGTGCCGCTCAAGGCAACGCAGGCCATCGTGATCGGGGGGCACAACCTGGGCGAGGCGGACCGGATCGTGGTCTTCTTCAGCCGGGGGGCGGGGAAGGTCCGGGCGGTGGCGGCGGGCGCGCGGCGGATCCGCAGCCGGTTCGGCGGGAGCCTCGAACTGTTCACCTACGGCCGGCTTCTGTACTTCGAGCGGCCCAACAGGGACCTGCACCGGGTGAGCGAGTTCGCCATCCTGCATCCCTACGCCGGTCTGTGCGCGGAGCTCGGCCGCCTGGCGGCCGGCGCCTATGCGGTGGATCTCCTGAGGGGCGCGGTGGAGGAGGGGGAGCCGCCGGGTGGCCTCTTCGACCTCCTGTTAGGTATCTTGAGCGAGCTAGAGGAGGGGCGGCCGGCCGCCCCCGCCCTGCGGGCCTACGAGGTGCGCCTCCTTGCTTTGCTCGGCTACCTCCCGGAGCTCACGCGCTGCGTGGGGTGCCGCCGCTCCGTACCGGAGGCAGGGTCGGCCTCCTTCAGCCCCCGCCAGGGGGGCCTCCTCTGCCCCGTCTGCTGCGACGCCGCGCCCGATCCCTTCCCGGTGGGCCCCGAGGCCCTGGGGTTCCTGCGGGGGGCCCTGCGGGCCGAGTTCCGGGCGGCGGCCCGGGCGGCGCTCCCGCCGCGGGCGCTGGAAGAACTCGGAGCCCTCCTCCGGGCGGCGTACCAGGAGCGGGTCGGCCGGTCCCCCCGCTCGGCCGGGTTCCTGGAGGCGGTGGCGGCGAGCCCGACACCGGCCGAACCGACTGCCACTTGACACTCTTTTTGGCGTGCGGGTATGCTTCCGGGGCGACCCGGGCCGCTCCTGCGCGCCGGCCGTCTCCACGCAGTCCTCCCCGGGGGTCCCATGTATTACCAGGACCTGGTCCTCGCCCTCGAGAGCTTCTTTGCCAAGAAGGGCTGCGTCATCCAGGAGCCCTACGACATCGAGGTCGGAGCCGGGACCATGAACCCTGCCACCTTCCTCCGGGTGCTGGGCCCCGAACCCTGGAACGTGGCCTACGTCGAGCCCTCCCGCCGCCCCACCGACGGCCGCTACGGCGAGAACCCGAACCGCCTCCAGCACTACTACCAGTTCCAGGTCATCCTGAAGCCTTCCCCCGACGACATCCAGGAGATATACCTGGACTCGCTCCGGGCCTTCGGCATTGATCCGCTGAAGCACGACATCCGCTTCGTGGAGGATGACTGGGAGAGCCCGACCCTCGGGGCGTGGGGACTGGGGTGGGAGGTCTGGCTGGACGGGATGGAGATCACCCAGTTCACCTACTTCCAGCAGGCCGGGGGCATAGATCTCAAGCCGGTCTCGGGGGAGCTGACCTACGGGATCGAGCGGATCGCTATGTACCTCCAGGGGGTGGACAGCGTCTACGACCTGAAGTGGACCAAGGGGGTCACCTACGGGGATGTCCACCACAAGGGGGAGGTGGAGTGGTCCGTCCATAACTTCGACGAGGCGGACATCGGGCTGCAGCTCAAACTCTTCGACCTGTACGAGGGGGAGTCGCTCCGCCTCATCGAGAAGGGGCTGGTCCTGCCGGCCTACGACTACTGCCTCAAGTGCTCCCACGCCTTCAACATCCTGGACGCGCGGGGGGCCATCAGCGTCACCGAGCGGACCCACTTCATCGGCCGGGTCCGCACCCTGGCCCGCCGCTCTGCCGAGGCGTATCTGAAGCAGCGGGAGGCCATGGGCTATCCCCTGATGAAGGCGTGGCCGGCCGCGGGCAGGCGGTCCACCCCCGCGGTCCGCCGGCCGGCCGGCCGCGCCCG
The DNA here is from genome assembly GCA_022614955.1 of Candidatus Methylomirabilota bacterium. GTDB lineage: Bacteria > Methylomirabilota > Methylomirabilia > Methylomirabilales > JACPAU01 > JACPAU01. Next base: position 7,303 of record JAKEHP010000083.1, on the reverse strand, counting down.
GAAGAAGCGCTAGCCGGTACCCCGATGCCCGCACCGACCCGGACCCGCGAGCAGGCGCAGGAGCTCCTCCTGGAGATCGGGACGGAGGAGATCCCGTCCGTCTTCCTTCCCGATAGCCTCCGCAACCTGGCGGCGACGGCCGAGCGGCTCCTCAAGGAGCTGCGCCTCGCCTTCCGCGCGATCCGTCCCTACGCTACGCCGCGCCGCCTGGTCCTGGTCGTGGAGGGGCTGGCTGCCGCGCAGGAGCCGAGCCGCCGCAAGGTGGTGGGGCCGCCCAAGGGGGTGGCCTTCGATGCCGCCGGCAACCCCACCAAGGCGGCGGAGGGGTTCGCCCGGGCCCAGGGGGTCCCAGTGGCGCAGCTCACGGTCGAGCCCACCGACCGGGGCGAGTACGTGGTGGCGGAGTTCGTGGACCGGGGGGCGCCCGCGCGGGAGATCCTCCCCATCCTCCTCCCGCGGCTCATCACCAGCCTGTCCTTCCCCAAGATGATGCGGTGGGGGGACGCCACCGTTCGCTTTGTCCGGCCAATCCGCTGGCTCCTCTGCCTGTACGGGGGGAAGGCGGTCCCCTTCGAGATTGACGGCGTCCGGAGCGGCGCCGTGACCTACGGCCACCGGTTCCTCAGCCCGGGCCCCGCCCGGGTGCGGGACTTCGCCTCGTACCGGCGGGCGCTCGAGCGCAAGCAGGTCATCGTGGACCAGACCCGGCGCCGGGAGCTGGTCCGGGAGCTGGCCACCCGGGCGGCCGCGAAGGTGGGCGGGCAGCCGGTCCTCGAGGAGGACCTGGTGGAGAGCGTCACCCACCTGGTGGAGTTCCCCAACGTCGTCTGCGGTGGATTCGAGCGGGAGTTCCTGGAGCTGCCCCGGGAGGTCATCATCACCCCGATGCGCAAGCACCAGCGCTACTTCCCGGTGGTGGACAAGGCGGGGAACCTCCTCCCCCACTTCGTCGCGATCTCCAACATGCGGGCGCGGGACATGGCGGTGATCCAGGCGGGCAACGAGCGGGTGCTGCGCGCCCGCCTCACCGATGCTGCCTTCTACTACCGGGAGGATCGGAAGCGGCCGCTGCCGGAGCGGGTCGCGGCCCTCAAGCAGGTGATCTTTCAGGAGAAGCTGGGGACGGTGTACGACAAGACGGAGCGGCTCACGGCCCTGGCCGGCGCCATGGCGGCCGCCGTCGCCCCCGACCTGACCGAGGTGACGAAGCGGGCGGCCCTCCTCTGCAAGGCGGACCTGACCACCAGCATGGTGAAGGAGTTCACCGAGCTGCAGGGAGTGATGGGGCGGGAGTACGCCCGGCTGGCCGGGGAGCAGGCGCGGGTCTGCCAGGCCATCGAGGAGCACTACTGGCCCCGGTACACCGGGGACCGGGTCCCGGCCTCGAAGGTGGGGGCGTTCGTCGCGCTGGCCGATCGCCTGGACTCCACCGTGGGGTGCTTCGGCATCGGCCTCATCCCCAGCGGCTCCGAGGATCCCTACGCCCTGCGGCGGGCCGCCACGGGGACCGTCCAGATCCTCTGGGATGTGGGTCTCTCCCTGGACTGCGGCCCCCTCATCCGGACCGCGCTCCAGGCCCTGGGGCCGCGGCTCAGCCGGCCGGCCCGCGAGGTCGAGCGGGAGGTGGGGCAGTTCCTGGCCGCCCGCCTCCTCGGGTTGATGGGGGAGCGGGGGATCCCGGCCGACGTGGCGGCCGCGGTGGTCCCGGCCGAGAAGGCCCCGGCCGATGTCCCGGACGCGCCCCGGCGCGCCAGGGCTCTCCTGGACCTGAAGGCCTCGGCCCAGGACTTCCAGCAGCTCACGGTCACCCTGAAGCGGGTGATGAACATCCTGCCGACCGACTTCGCGGGGAGGGTGGAGCCGGCGCGGCTGAAGGAGACGGCGGAGCGCGAGCTGCACGGCGCGGTTGGCCGGCTGCGGGACGAGGTCACGCGCCTGGTGGCGGCGCGGGATTACCTGGGGGCCCTGCGGCGGATCGCGACCCTGCGCCCCGTGGTGGACCGGTTCTTCACCGACGTGATGGTGATGGTGGAGGATCCCGCGCTCCGTAAGAATCGCCTCGCGCTCCTCGCCGAGACCGCCGCCCTCTTCTCGCGGATCGCCGACTTCCGCCAGCTCACCACCGCATAGCCACCACGGGCGCGCCGCCAGACCGAGTGCCGGAAGCGTGGTGGCGGGACGTCCTCCCGCCCGGACGGAGCGGACGCATGACCAAGAAGTATGTCTACTTCTTCGGGAAGGGGAAGGCCGAGGGCAGGGGCGTCATGAAGGACCTCCTCGGCGGGAAGGGGGCCAACCTGGCCGAGATGACCGCCCTGGGCGTCCCGGTCCCGCCGGGGTTCACCATCACGACCGAGGCGTGCCTCGAGTTCATGCGGCGGAAGGGGAAGTACCCGCCGGGCCTCTGGGAGCAGGTCGAGCGGAACCTGGCCCGCCTGGAGCATGCGATGGGGGCCCGCTTCGGTGACCCCAAGAATCCCCTCCTGGTCTCCGTCCGCTCCGGCGCCCGCGTCTCCATGCCGGGGATGATGGACACGGTCCTGAATTTGGGGCTGAACGACCGGACCGTGCAGGGGCTCATCGCCCGATCCGGCAACCCCCGCTTCGCCTACGACTCCTACCGCCGCTTCGTCCAGATGTTCGGCGACGTGGTGCTCGGGCTCAGGCCCGAGAGCCAGGAGGAGCGGGACCCCTTCGAGGTGGCGCTCGAGCAGAAGAAGCGGGAGGAAAAGGTCACGGAGGACACCGACCTTCGCGCCGGGGCCCTGAAGGACCTGGTGGCCCGCTTCAAGGCCCTCATCCGGCAGCGGAAGGGGGTAGCCTTCCAGGAGGACCCGGAGGAGCAGCTCCGGCTGGCGGTGAGCGCCGTCTTCGAGTCCTGGAACAACCCCCGGGCCGTCACCTACCGGGAGCTGCACCGGATCCCGGCCGAGTGGGGGACCGCGGTCAACGTGCAGGCCATGGTCTTCGGGAACCTGGGGGAGCGGTCGGCGAGCGGCGTGGCCTTCACCCGCGACCCGGCCACCGGGGCGAAGCGCCTCTACGGCGAGTTCCTCGTGAATGCCCAGGGGGAGGACGTGGTGGCGGGCATCCGGACCCCGGAGCCCCTCGAGCGGCTGCGGGAGCGCATGCCGAGAGCCTACCGCGAGTTCACCCGAACCGCCGCGCGCCTGGAGCAGCACTTCCGGGACATGCAGGACATCGAGTTCACCATCCAGGATGGCCGCCTCTACGTCCTCCAGACCCGCACGGGGAAGCGGACCGGGACGGCGGCGGTGAAGGTCGCCGTGGACATGGTGCGGGAGAGGCTCATTGACCAGAAGACGGCCCTCCTGCGCGTGGACCCGCGGCAAGTGGAGCAGCTCCTGCACCCCATGATTGATCCCAAGGCCAAGCTCAACCGCGTGGCGCGGGGCCTGCCGGCCTCGCCGGGGGCCGCGGTGGGACGGGTGGTCTTCACCGCGGACGAGGCCGAGGCGTGGGCCGGCCGGGGGGAGAAGGTGATCCTCGTCCGGCTGGAGACCTCCCCCGAGGATATCGGCGGCATGCATGCGGCCCAGGGGATCCTGACCGCGCGAGGGGGCACCACGTCCCACGCAGCCGTCGTGGCGCGTGGAATGGGGAAGCCCTGCGTGGCCGGCTCCGGCGACATCACGGTCCACGAGGCCCAGCGCACGTTCGAGGCGAAGGGCCAGACCGTCCGCGAGGGGGACTGGCTCACCCTGGACGGGACGGCCGGCGAGGTAATCCTGGGGAAGGTCTCCCTCATCCAGGCGGAGCTCTCTGGGGACTTCGCCACCCTGATGAAGTGGGCCGACGCCGAGAGGACCATCGGGGTCCGGACGAACGCCGACACGCCGGCGGACGCCCGGGTGACCATGCAGTTCAGGGCGGAGGGGATCGGCCTCTGCCGCACCGAGCACATGTTCTTCGAGGGCAACCGGGTCGAGGCCGTCCGGGAGATGATCCTGGCTGACAATGCCGCCGGCCGGCGCCGGGCGCTGGCGAAACTCTTGCCGATGCAGCGGGCGGATTTCGTGGCGATCTTCGAGGAGGTGCGGGGGCTGCCGGTCATCATCCGGCTCCTGGACCCGCCGCTGCACGAGTTCCTCCCCAAGACGGAGGAGGAGATGGCGGCCGTCGCCGGCGCGATGGGGGTGCCGGTGGAGCATGTCCGCGACAAGGCGGAGAGCCTTGAGGAGTTCAACCCGATGCTCGGGCACCGGGGTTGCCGCCTGGGGATCGCGTTCCCGGAGATCACCGAGATGCAGGCCCGGGCGATCTTCGAGGCGGCCTGCAGGCTGGCGAAGCAGCGGAAGAAGGTTCTCCCCGAGATCATGATCCCCCTGGTGGGGATCGGGGAGGAGTTCCGGCACCAGCGGGCCGTCGTGGATAGGGTCGCCGCGGAGGTGACGCGGGAGGCCGGGGTCAGGGTGAGGTACCTGGTGGGGACCATGATCGAGATCCCCCGCGCCTGTCTGGTGGCCGACGAGATCGCCCGCGACGCCGAGTTCTTCTCCTTCGGGACGAACGACCTCACCCAGACCGTCTACGGGTTCTCGCGGGACGACGCCGGAAAGTTCCTGGCGCAGTACCTGGACCTGGGGATCCTGCCCGAGGATCCCTTCGTCACGCTGGATCAGCGCGGCATCGGTGAACTCATGCAGCTCGGCGTTCAGCGGGGGCGGAGGGTCCGGAAGGACCTGGAGGTGGGGATCTGCGGGGAGCACGGCGGGGACCCGGCGTCGGTCGAGTTCTGCCACCGGATCGGCCTCGATTACGTCTCCTGCTCCCCCTACCGGGTGCCCGTGGCGAAACTGGCCGCCGCCCAGGCGGCGCTGCGGGGCAAGGTTCGGGTGAAGGAGATGGGGGAGAAGTAGGAGGTGCCCATGGCTCCTGTGGTCCATCGTCAGGCGAAGGTGCCGCCGTCGCAGCGGCTGCCGCGGCGGCGGGGGCAGATCTTCCTGAAGCGCGTGTACGATCCGGCGGAGCCCGGGGATGGCTATCGGGTCCTCGCCGATCGGCTCTGGCCCCGGGGGCTCACCCGGGACGCGGCCCGGATCCAGGCGTGGCTGAAGGACCTGGCTCCCTCCGATGGCCTGCGCACCTGGTACGCCCACGACCGGGCCCGGTGGCCCGAGTTCCGCCGGCGCTACCGGGATGAGCTGGCCAGCCCGGAGAAGCGCTCGGCGCTCCGGACGTTAGCGGAGCGGGCCCGCCGGGAGGCGGTGACCCTCGTCTTCGCGAAGGCCGACCGGGACCGGAACAACGCCGTCGTGCTGAAGGAGGTCCTGGAGGGGATCCTGGAGAAGCGGGCCGCGGGCGTCGAGGCCGGACCGCCCCGCAGCGGCCGCGCCAGCCGCCCCGGCCGATCCTAGGGCTGGAGGAGAGGAGTCGGGCTATCTGGTGACTGCGGAGGGGTGCGAAGGGCGGGCGAGGGGGCGCCGGCCGGGGATGGCCAGCGTGACCGGGGCGGGGCATTGCGGATCAATCGTGCCGTCCACCAGCACCCGGACGCCGGGGGGAAGGCTCCGCGAGAGTCGCGCGACGGCCTGCCAGATCTCCTCGCGCGAGCAGGCCCGCATGTCCAGCGTGACCACGCTCCGCGGCGAAAGCAAGGCGCATCGGACCTGAACGGCGAGCCGGCCGCCAAACTCGCGCGGAGGGAACCACTGCATCACGCTCCCGAGCAACCGCGATTGGCGGTGATCACGCAGGTTGAGGAGCCCCAGAAGGGCGACGACAGGCCCGTACGTCATTCTGACCATCAGCACGAATCCGCCAACTTGCATCAGGGCTTCCATCGGGTTCGTCCTCCCAGATCCCGTCTTGACGAAACCCCTCGCCTGCGGCGCGCGGCTAGGCCCCCAGGCCGTACGGCAGCGGGCGGGCGGCGTGCGGCCGGCAGTTGGAGCAGGGACGGAAGCCGGCCGCCCGCGCGTCCGCGAACCGGGCGAAGTGGACCCGGTCCCCTTCCGGGATGGACCGCGGACGGTCGCAGCCCAAGCGGCAGACCGCCGCGATCGAGGCACGGCCCACGAACGGGCTCACCGAGGCCTCGAGGGCCAGCAGGCGGGGCTTCAGATCAGGTCCGAGGCCGTAGCCCCCCGTGCTGCCGTCCCCCCGAATCACCCGGTGGCAGGGGATGACCAGGGGGACCGGGTTGGCACCGAGCGCGTTGCCGACGGCCCGACTCGCCCTCGGCGCGCCGATGGCCCGAGCCACCTCGGCGTAGGTCCGGGTGTTGCCGAATGGGATCCTCGCCGTCACCTCCAGCACCCGGCGCGAGAACGGGGGAAGGGTGCGCAGGTCCCACGGCACGTCGAAGAACGCGCGCTCCCCCACCAGGTACTCCCGCAGTTCGGCGGCTGCCCGCTCGACCCACCTCCGGCCGGGTCCGGTCACGGGCGTGGACAGAGCCCCCTCGGGAACCAGGTGGATGGCTGTGAGGCCCGCCTGCGTCGCCTCGATCAGAAAGCGGTCGCCGAGGTCCGCCATCGGCTGCGCCGGGGGGTGCTCGACCGCAGCGAGGACGCGTCCGAGGAGCGAAGGCGGGGCCTGGACGGACCGGAGCGCCGTCGCGAGGTGCCGCTCCGAGGCCTGCTCGGCCTCCCACCACTGTCGGCAGCGGGGGCACTCCTCGAGGTGCGCCCGCGTCGCCTTCCCGGGTCCTTCCGCGCGAAGCCGCTCCCGGACCTGCGCACACGTCATGGCTTCCTCCCCTCGATTCCGAGCCGGCCGAGCCGTCTGCGGAGGGCGGCCTTCCCGCGCTTCAGGTGCCCCTTCACCGCCTCCTCCCCCATCCCCCGTGCCCGCGCGACCTCCCCCAGGCTCAGCCCCTGCGCGTAGCGGAGGCTCAGGATGAGCCGGGTCTCCGCGGGCAGCGTCAGCAGCGCTTCCTCCAGGAGCCGCCGCCGCTCGGTGGCGGTGTAGTTTTCCTCGGGGCTCGTGGCCCGCCCGTCCGAGTGGCCGGGTGGCGGGTCGGGCGTTCGCGCTTGGCGGAGGCGGCGCCGGTGGTGATCCACGCAGCAGTTGGCCACCAGGCGCCCGAGCCAGGTGGTGACCTTCCAGCGCGCATCGTAGGAGGCCGCGTGCCGGTACACCTTGAGGAAGGCGGCGGAGGCTGCCTCCTCGGCGTCGGCGGCGTTCCCCAGCATCCGGTAGGCCACGGAGAAGATCCGGTCCTGGTGGCGCCGGACGAGGGCCTCGAAGGCCCGGACATCCCCGGCCTGGATCTGGCTCACCAAAGCCTCGTCGGTCCCCTCCACCCCCGCCCCCCTGCCCCTCTCCTCATCCTCCTTAT
>JAKEHP010000529.1 GCA_022614955.1 Candidatus Methylomirabilota bacterium | reverse complement strand
GCCATCGAGCGGCGCTGCCCCGTGATCATCGTCTCCTGCTCGGGCGGCGCCCGGATGCAGGAGGGGGTCCTCTCCCTGATGCAGATGGCCAAGACCAGCGCAGCCCTCGGGCGCCTCGCCCGCGCCGGGCAGCCCTACATCTCGGTCTTGTGCGACCCCACCACGGGGGGCGTGACCGCCTCCTATGCCATGCTTGGGGACCTCATCCTGGCGGAGCCGAAGGCCCTCATCGGGTTCGCCGGTCCCCGGGTTATCCAGGACACCATCCGCCAGGAGCTGCCGCCGGGGTTCCAGCGGGCCGAGTTCCTCCTGGAGCACGGTTTCGTGGACCTCATCGTCAATCGGAAGCAGCTCCGGGCTACCCTCATCAAGCTTCTGGATTTCTTCGCGCCGGAGAAGCGGGAGGAGGTGCGGTCCGCCTGAGCGACCGCCCCGCCCCGGGCCGCCTGTGACCTACCCCGACGCGCTCCAGTACCTCTACGGTCTCCAGCGTCTCGGCATCAAGCTGGGGCTGGAGAACACTCGCCGGCTCCTCCGCACCCTTGGGAATCCCGAGCGGGCCTTCCGGGCCGTCCACGTGGGCGGGACCAACGGGAAGGGCTCGACGGCCGCCCTGCTCGGGGCCATCCTCCAGGCGGCGGGGCTCCGGGTCGGCCTCTACACCTCCCCCCACCTCCTGGACTTCACCGAGCGGATCCGGGTCAACGGGGAACCGATCGGGCCTGACGCGGTGGCGGATCTCACGGCCGAGGTCCGGGCCGCCGTGGAGGCCGCCTTCGCCCCGGTCCCGGATGAGCTGCCGGCCCATCCCACCTTCTTTGAGGTCACGACGGCCCTCGCGTTCCTCTACTTCGCCCGGGCCGGTGTCGAGTGGGCCGTGGTCGAGGTGGGCCTGGGCGGCCGCTACGATGCCACCAACGTCCTCGCCCCGAACCTCACCGTCATCACCAACGTCGCCGTCGAGCACCAGGATCTTCTGGGGGATTCCCTCGAGGCCATCGCGGCCGAGAAGGCTGGGATCGTGAAGCCGGGCGTCCCCCTGGTGACCGTGGCGGCGGAGCCGGGGCTCGGGGTTTTCCGAAGAGCGTGCGCCGAGCGGGGGGCGCCCCTCCTTCACGTTCCCACCACCTATGCCTGGCGCCGGGAGGCCCCCCTCCCCGACGGCCAGGTCTTCAGCCTCCAGGGTGCGGGGAGCGAGCGACGCAACCTCCGCATCGGCCTGCTCGGTCGGCATCAACTGGTGAACGCGGCGACGGCGGTGGCGGCAGCCGAGCGCCTGCGGGAGGGAGGCCTGGCCCTGCCCGAGAGTGCCGTTCGGGAGGGGCTCGCCGCTGCCCGCTGGCCGGCCCGGCTGCAGGTGGTGGGGGAGCGCCCCCGCATCCTGGTGGATGGCGCCCACAACCCGGCCGCCTGCCGGGCCGTGCGGGACTTCCTCGAAGAGGAGACGTTCGGCCGGCGCCTCCTGGTCTTCGGCGCCCTCAAGGACAAGGACTGGGGCCAGATGCTGGAGATCCTCCTGCCCGCCTTTTCCGCCGCCATCCTCTGCCGGCCGCCGAGCGACCGGGCCGCCGAGCCTGTGATGCTCCTCGGGACCGCCTGGGGCCACTGCGGCCACGTGGAGGTGGTCCCGGATGTCGCGGACGCCCTCACCGCGGCCCGCGCCCTGGCCCGTCCGGAGGACACCATCCTCGTAGCCGGCTCCCTCTTCACCGCAGGCGCCGCCCTCGCTGCCCTCCGGGCGTGACCGCCATCCCGCCTCAGATGTGGCCCCGCGGCCACGCCGGCGTGGCCGGCCGGAAACATCCTTCCAGCCAGATCCAGGCTGGCTCCCGGAAGTTGCCTTCGGAGCCTGGGGAGCGTATGCTATGATTCCGCAAGGCTTCGTGGGCACTGGAATTGCAGGCTGATTCGGGGCGCCCGGCGGGGGCCGCGGCCTCAACCGGGGGGAGAGGGGGATGCGGGACGTCGTCGCCGTTGTGATGGCCGCGGGGGCCGGGACCCGGATGAAGTCGGGCCGGGCGAAGGTCCTGCACCCGGTCCTCGGGCGGCCGATGGTTGCCCACGTCCTCGACCTCTGCCAGCGCCTTCAGGTAAAGCGGACCCTCGTGATCGTGGGCTACCAGGCGGAGGCGGTGAGGGAGGCCTGCGCCGGGGCCCCGGTCGAGTTCGTCCTCCAGGCCGAGCAGCGGGGAACCGCCCACGCGGTCCTCCAGGCCGCCGATGCCTTGAAGGGGTTCGACGGGACTGTCCTCGTCCTCTCCGGTGATGTCCCCCTCCTCAAGGACGAAACCGTCCGGGCCTTGCTCGCGCGTCACGACAGGCGCCGGGCGGCGGCCACGATGCTGACCGCCACCCTGCCGGACGCGACCGGCTACGGCCGGGTCATCCGGGGGCGCGGGGGGCAGGTCATGCGGGTTGTGGAGGAGGTGGAGGCGAGCCCCCGGGAGCGGAAGGTCAAAGAGATTAACGCGGGCCTCTACGCTTTCGGGGCCCCGGCGCTGCTCAGGGCGCTCACCGAGGTCCGGGCCTCCCGGGTGAAGAAGGAGTTCTACCTGCCGGACGTCCTGGCCGCCCTGCGGCGTCGCCGCCAGAAGGTGGAGGCGCTCCGGGCCACCGAAGCGGCGGAGGTCCTGGGGATCAACACCCGGGCCGAGCTTGCGGCGGCCGTCGCCGTCCTGCGGCAGCGGGTCCTGGCCCGGATGATGCGCGACGGGGTGACGGTCCTCGACCCCGCTTCCACCTATGTGGAAGCGACCGTCAGCGTCGGCCGGGACACCGTACTGTATCCGCACGTGACACTCGAGGGTCAGACAGCCATCGGCGAGGGCTCCGTCATCTATCCCGGAAGCCGCCTGCGGGACACCCGGCTGGGCAACGGGGTGACCATCCTGGATGGCTGCGTCCTCACGGAAAGTGAGATCGCCGACGGGTGCACCCTGGGCCCGTACGCGCACCTCAGGCCCGGGAGCCGCCTGAAGAAGAAGGCCAAGGTCGGGAACTTCTGCGAGGTCAAGAAGTCGGTTATCGGGGAGGGCTCCAAGGTTCCCCACCTGACCTACATTGGCGACACGGTGATGGGGGATCGGGTGAACATCGGGGCCGGGACGATCACCTGTAACTACGACGGCTACGCGAAGCACCAGACGGTCATCGAGGATGAGGCCTTCGTGGGGACCAACGTGAACCTGGTGGCCCCAGTCAAGGTGGGGAAGGGATCGGTCATTGCCGCCGGCTCCACCGTCGTGGAGGAGGTCCCACCCGACGCGCTGGCCATCGAGCGGGGGCAGCAGGTGAACAAGGACGGGTGGGCGGCAGCCCGCCGAGCCAAGATGGCGGCGGCGAAGAAGCCGCCGCGGGAGCCGGAGTAGCGCGCGCCATGTGCGGCATCATCGGGTACGTGGGGCCGAAGGGCGTCGTGCCCGTCCTCCTGGATGGCCTGAAGCGCCTGGAGTACCGGGGCTACGACTCGGCCGGGCTGGCCTTCCTCCAGGGCGGGCGCCTGCTCGTCCAGCGGAGCGTGGGGAAGATCCGGGACCTGGAGAACAGCCTCTGGGGGAAGGACTACCGGGGCGAGATCGGGCTCGGGCACACCCGCTGGGCCACCCACGGTCGGCCGACCGAGGAGAACGCCCACCCGCACACCGACTGCCGGGGCGAGGTGGTGGTGGTCCACAACGGGATCATCGAGAACTACCTGGCCCTGAAGCAGAAACTGAAGGCCGAGGGGCACACCTTCCGCTCCGAGACCGACACCGAGGTCATCGCCCACCTGATTGAGAAGTACCTCCGCGAGGCCGACCTCCCGACGGCGGTCCGCCGGGCCCTCAAGGAGGTGACGGGCGCCTACGCCATCGGCGTCCTCTGGCAGGGGGACCCGGATCGCATCGTGGGGGCCCGGGCGAGCAGCCCCCTGGTGGTCGGCCTCGGGGAGGGGGAGTCCCTCATCGCCTCCGATATCCCTGCCCTCCTCGCCTACACGCGCAACGTCCTCTTCCTCGACGACGGCGAGGTGGTCGTCCTCAGCCGCGACGGGGTGGAGGTCACCACCGTGGATGGGGAGCGGGTCAGCAAGAGCGTCGTGCGGGTGGCGTGGAGCCCCATCCTGGCTGAGAAGGGGGGCTACAAGCACTTCATGCTCAAGGAGATCTACGAGCAGCCCCGGGCCATGCGGGACACGCTGCTCGGCCGGTACTCCCTGGAGCAGGGGCGGATCTTCCTGGAGGGGATGGAGCCGCTGGAGGAGGCGCTGGGGCAGGTGGAGCGCGTGACGTTAGTGGCCTGCGGCACCTCCTGGCACGCCGCGCTGGTGGGGAAGTTCCTCCTGGAGGAGACCGCCGGGCTTCCCGTGGAGGTGGACTACGGCTCCGAGTTCCGCTACCGGAACCCCCCGGTGGATGGGCGGACGCTTTTCGTCGCCATCAGCCAGTCGGGGGAGACGCTGGACACGCTCGTGGCTCTGCGAGAGGCCCGGAGGCGGTCCTGCCCGGCCGCGGCCATCGTGAACGTGGTCGGCTCCAGCATCAGCCGGGAGGCGGACGGGGTTCTCTATACCCACGCCGGCCCCGAGATCGGCGTCGCCTCCACCAAGGCCTTCACGAGCCAGCTCACGGCCCTCTATCTGCTGGCCCTGCACCTCGGGCAGCGACGGGGGACCCTGGATGGCGACGGCGTCCGGGAGCACCTGGCGGACCTGATCCGACTCCCGCAGCAGGCGGAAGCCGCCCTGAAGCTGGATAGCGAGGTGGAGGCCCTGGCCCAGCGGTACGTCGGCTGCCGCGACTTCCTCTACCTCGGGCGGGGGATCCAGTACCCGGTGGCGCTCGAGGGCGCGCTGAAACTCAAGGAGATCTCCTACATCCACGCCGAGGGCTACCCGGCGGGGGAGATGAAGCACGGGCCGATCGCGCT
>JAKEHP010000528.1 GCA_022614955.1 Candidatus Methylomirabilota bacterium | reverse complement strand
GAGCACCGGCGGAGGTAGTGCTGGTCCGGCCCTGCCCCGATGGGAGCTGGGTGGCCCTGGGCAAGCCGGGGAGCGCGCTCCAGCCGGGCAAGCGGATCCAGCTCGGCGGGGAGGTGGCGATCGAGACGGTGGAGGTACTGGACGACGGCAACCGGCGGGTCCGGGTGGTGGGCGCCTCCGCGGAGGAGGCGATGGCCCGGTTCGGACGGCTGCCGCTGCCGCCGTACATCACCCGCGAGCCGACCGACCTCGACGAGGTCCGCTACCAGACGGTGTACGCGAGGAACCAGGGGAGCGTCGCCGCCCCCACCGCCGGACTGCACTTCACCTCGGAGCTGCTGGACAAGCTCTCCGCCAAGGGGGTGCTGATCGCGGGGCTCGACCTGGAGGTCGGGCCGGGCACCTTCAAGCCGGTCGAGACCGAGGACCCGGGCGAGCACCGGATGCACCCGGAGCGCTACCAGATCTCCTCCCGGCTGGCGGCGCTGGTGGAGCTGGTGCGGGAGCAGGGCGGCCGGGTGTGGGCGGTGGGGACCACGGTGGTGCGCGCGCTGGAGAGCGCCGCGCAGTCGGAGGGCGGGGTCGGGGCCGGCGCCGGAGAGACCTCGCTCCTGATCACCCCCGGGTACGGCTTCCGGGTGGTGGACCGGCTGATCACCAACTTTCACCTGCCCCGCACCACCCTGCTCATGCTGGTGAGCGCCTTCGCCGGGCGGGAGCTCACCCTGGCGGCGTACCGCCACGCGGTCGCCCAGGCGTACCGGTTCTATTCCTATGGCGACGCGATGGTGATCATCTGACCCGGAGTCCCCGATGACGATCTTCGCCAATCCCGCGGGGAGCGCGGCCGCCGCGGCGCCCTCCTACGTCCGCGCGCTGCTCGACCTGCTGGGCCCCCGCGAGCCGCTGGAGGTGCTCTCCGAGCTGGTCCCCTGGCTCGAGTCCCGGCTGCGCGGCCTGCCGGACGACGTGGTCCGCCGGCCCGAGGCGCCCGGCAAGTGGTCGGTGGCGGCGGTGGTCCAGCACCTGGCGGACAGCGAGATGGTCTCTGGGGTCCGGGGCCGGCTCATCCTCTCGGAGGAGCGGCCCCAGATCCAGGGATTCGACCAGGACCGCTGGGCGGCCCTCTGCCGCTACCTCGACGCCCCCCTCCCCCGGGCCATGGCCCAGCTGGCCGCGCTCAGGGAGAGCAACCTGGCGCTGTGGCGCACCCTGGGGCCGGCGGAGCTGGCCCGGGTGGGGCTGCACAGCGAGCGGGGCGAGGAGAGCCTGGGACTCCTGCTGCGGCTCAGTGCGGCGCACGACCTGGTGCACCGGCGGCAGGTGGGGAGGATTCTTGGTGGGGCGCGTGATGACGTTTGAGAGTCGAGAGTCAAGAGTCAACGGTCAAGAGTCTATGGTCGAGAGTCGAGAGTCGAGGCCTGCCCGCACGGACTCTAGACTCTAGACCCTCGACTCTCGACCCCCGTGTTCGACT
>JAKEHP010000527.1 GCA_022614955.1 Candidatus Methylomirabilota bacterium | reverse complement strand
CCCTTCCATCCCCGCGACATCCCCTCGGTGGTGGAGGAGTACCTGCGGGAAGCGGCAGCACGGGGTTTTCTGGAGGTCCGCCTCATCCATGGCCGGGGGAAAGGCTTCCAGCGGGAGGTGGTGCAGGACCTGCTGGCCCGCCACCCGCTGGTCGTTCGCTATGCCGACGCCCCACCCGACCGGGGCGGGTGGGGGGCCACGCTCGTCTGGCTCAGGCCGTCCCGCGGAGGCCCGACCGGCCCGTCAGCCTGATGACTGCCCTTGCCTCCCGGCCTGGATTTCTGCCATACTCTGGCCATGCTGAGCACCTTTGCCGCGACCGAACTCACCCCGGCCTACCTGCAACTGGGTGGCGCGGAGCTGGAACGCCGGGCAGAGGAAGCGCTCGCCGGCCTCGCCTCCTGCAGGGTCTGTCCCCGCGACTGCGAGGTGAACCGGCTGGCCGACGAGGCCGCAATCTGCAAGATCGGCCGGTACGCCAAGGTCGGCTCCGCCTTCCCCCACTTCGGCGAGGAGGACTGTCTCAGGGGCTGGAAGGGCTCCGGGACCATTTTCTTCTCCCTGTGCAACCTCCGCTGCGTCTTCTGCCAGAACTTCGACATCAGCCAGGCCGGCGAGGGGAGCACCATCACGCCGGAGCGCCTCGCCGCCCTGATGCTCATGCTGCAGGACAAGGGCTGCCACAACATCAACTTCGTGACGCCGGAGCACGTGGTCCCCCAGATCCTGGAGGCCCTGCCCCATGCCGTGCGGGGCGGCCTCGCCCTCCCCATCGTGTACAACACCAGCGCCTACGACTCTCTGGAGAGCCTCCGGCACATGGACGGGATCGTGGACATCTACATGCCCGACTTCAAGGTCTGGGACCGCCAGGTGGCCAAGCGGTACCTGAAGGCGCCCGACTACCCGGAGGCGGCGCGCGCGGCCGTCAAGGAGATGCACCGGCAGGTCGGCCCCCTCACCTTCGACGAGCGGGGGCTGGCCCGCCGCGGCCTCCTCGTCCGGCACCTGGTCATGCCTGGCGGGCTGGGCGGGACCCGGGAGGTCATGCGGTTCCTGACCCAGGAGGTCTCCCCCGACACCTACGTGAACATCATGGCCCAGTACTACCCCGCCGGCCTGGTAAACGAGGACCGCTACCCCGAGATCAACCGGCACGTCACGGCCGAGGAGAT
>JAKEHP010000526.1 GCA_022614955.1 Candidatus Methylomirabilota bacterium | reverse complement strand
GATCCGGTCCTTCACGCTCCCGCCGGGATTGACAGTCTCCAGTTTGGCCAGGACGCGCCCAGGCAGACCACGCGCCAGCCGGTCCAGCGCCACCAGGGGAGTCTGGCCGATGGTGGCGGCCACGGACGGGAGGATGGTCACCGAGCGTGCTCCGGGAGCAGGAAGATGACGAGCGTGGCGGGGTGTTGGGGTTTCAGTTGAGCCAGCGGAGGGCGCTTTTGCGGCGCTCATCGAAGCGGTGGAGGCCTTCCTCTTCGGCGGTCCGCCGAGCCTCCGCCATCTCCTCCGCCGTAACGTGCCGGTTGATCTCGGGGTAGCGGTCCTCGTTCACCAGGCCGGCCGGATAGTACTGGCTCATGATGTTCACGTAGGTGTCAGGCGAGACTTCCTGGGCCAAAAACCGCATGACCTCCCGGGTCCCGCCCAATCCGCCCGGCATGACCAGGTGCCGGACGAGGAGGCCGCGGCGGGCCAGCCCCCGCTCATCGAAGGTGAGGGGGCCGACCTGCCGGTGCATCTCCTTGACGGCCGCGCGCGCCGCCTCCGGGTAGTCGGGGGCCTTCAGGTACCGCTTGGCCACCTGGCGGTCCCAGACCTTGAAGTCGGGCATGTAGATGTCCACGATCCCGTCCATGTGCCGGAGGCTCTCCAGGGAGTCGTAGGCGCTGGTATTGTACACGATGGGTAGGCGGAGCCCGCCCCGCACCGCGTGGGGCAGGGCCTCCAGGATCTGGGGGACCACGTGCTCCGGCGTCACGAAGTTGATGTTGTGGCAGCCCTTGTCCTGCAGGCCGAGCATCATGGCGGCCAGGCGCTCCGGCGAGACGGTGTGCCCCTCCCCCGCCTGGCTGATGTCGAAGTTCTGGCAGAAGACGCAGCGGAGGTTACAGAGGGAGAAGAAGATGGTCCCGGAGCCCTTCCAGCCCCTGACACAGTCCTCCTCGCCGAAGTGGGGGAAGGCCGAGCCCACCTTGGCGTACCGGCCGATCTTGCAGATCGCGGCCTCGTCGGCCAGCCGGTTCACCTCGCAGTCGCGGGGGCAGACCTTGCAGGAGGCCAGGCCGGCCAGGGCTTCCTCGGCCCGGCTCTCCAGCTCCGCGACGGCCAGCTTGAGGTAGGCCGGGGTGAGTTCGGTTGCGGCAAAGGTGCTCAGCATGGCCAGAGTATGGCAGAAGGGCGGCCCTGAAGGCAAGAGGGGCCCATGCGTGTCCTTGCGGCAGGTGAGTCAGTGTGTCTTCGCCAGCGCGGCTTCTGCTCGCTTGAGCCAGAACGTCATATCCATCGAGCGGAATAGCTCGACGGCGGTGGCAAGTTTGGAGCGTGCCTGCTCCGGCTTTCTCATCTGACTATACAGGGTGCCGAGGCCGAGGTGGCAGTAGGCCACGAGCGGGCGCATGCCGAGCTCTACGGCCAGCGCCATGGCCTGCCGGTAGGAGGCTTCCGCCTTCTCGATATCTGGGGGATCCTGATGCGCGGCGATCTCGCCGAGAAGCCGGAGGGCATACGCCTCGTAGCCACGCTGACCCCGCTGGCGGGCAAGTGTCAGGGCTCGCCCGGCGTTGGCGACCGCGTCTTCGCGCCGGTCGGCGAGCACACACGCCTCGCCCAGCTGCGCGATAAGGAGCGAGTGGAGGAACGCGAGCCCGATGGATTCGTGGCCCTTTATCGCTTCGTGCAGCAACGGGAGCCCCTCGGCCACGCGACCGGACAGCGCGTACACATGGCCCAAGAACCCCATGGCGACCGGTGACAGGTAGGTGAGGTTCCAATTGCGGGATAGAGCAACAGCGCGCTCGAGCAGGTGGACAGCGTGGCTGAGTTCCCCCTTGACGCCATAGAGATACCCGAGATCGTACCAGATATGCGCCATGCTGAACGGGTGGTCGAGCGCCTCGGCGATTCGGATCCCTTCCTGTCCGTGGGCGATCCCTTCATCGAACTCTCCACGCTCGGCCAGGGACCACGCTAACCAGGAATGTGAGAGTACTGCGGCAGACCCGGCCAGGCCAAAGCGCTCGCGATTGAGATCACCTTCGAGCGACTGCACGATCTTCTGGAAGAAGTCCTCCGCGCGGCGATAGTCGCCCGAGGTGACAGAGGTCGTGCCGAGGTAGAAATTCGCCGCAATCTGCAGCGCAAAATCCCCAAGCGTTTCGGCCATCGCCCAGGCGCGCTCGACGAATGGGCGCGCTTCCGTCGAGTGACCAGTGGACCAGAGACTGGCGCTCATGTACACCGACACCCACCCGAGCCGCCGTGGATCATCGAGCATCCTGGCCAGGCCCTCAGCTCCCTGGAGATGCTCGAAGAGTCTTCCCAATTCCCCGAGCGCCCAGAGCGGGTTGCGGAGGTCGATGCGAAGATCAATCGCCTGCCCCAGCGTCTCGCGGGTCTCCGGCAAATGGGACAAGGCCACCACGGCCTGCTCGAAGCACGTGGCTGCCTCTCTGTTGGCTGAGCGCGCCATGGCGTTCGTACCGGCCTGCCGGAGGTAGGCCACCGCCTTGTTCCACACCTCCCCTCGGAACGCATGGTGGGCCAGGCGGTCAACCTGTTCGGTGAGCCGGTCGGGGTAGAGTCGTTCGAGGGCCTCAACAATCTGGGCATGGAGGGCCCGTCGGCGATCCTGGAGGAGGCTCTGGTAGGCGACCTGGTAGGTGAGCCCATGTTTGAAGGTGTAGGCGAGGTCGGGGAAGAGGCTGGTCTCGTAGAGGAACTCCGCGGCCTGCAGGTGGGCGAGCCGGAGGCGGAGGGCCTCTTCGGGTCCCTCCGCGACGGCCTGGAGGAGGGGGAGGGGGACGTCCTCGCCGATGACGGCGGCCGCCTGGAGCAGGCGCTTCTCCTCGGGCGGGAGGCGGTCAATGCGGGCCGCCAGGACCGCCTGGACGGTGGCCGGCACCTGGATGGCCGGGAGGGCTTTCGCCAGGCGATAGGCCCCCCGCTCTCCCACCAGGACCTGCGTCTCGACGAGGGTCTGGACGCTCTCCTCCAGGAAGAAGGGGTTGCCCTCGGTTCGGTTGACTAACAACTGCTTGAGGGAGGCCAGAGCGCCATCGGCCCCCAGGAGGGCCTGGAGGAGCTCCTCGGTGCTCGCGGGCGGGAGGGGATCGAGCCGCAGTTGGGTGTAGTACGTCTTCGAGCCCCACCCATGCTGGTACTCAGGGCGGTAGTTGAGCAGCAGGAGGTGCCGCGCAGTCGGGAGGCTCTCCACCAGGCTGTCCAGGAGGGCCTGGGTCTCGGAATCAATCCAATGGAGGTCCTCGAAGACCAGGAGCAGGGGCTGGACCTGGCTCTCCCGGAGCAGGAGGCGCTTGAGCGCCTCCAGGGTGCGGTGGCGGCGCTGGACGGGATCGAGGGCCTGCCAACCGGTATCCTCGACCGGGACGTCCAGGAGGGCCAGGAAGGCCGGCAGGGTGGGCTGTAGGGCCGCATCCAGGGTAAGGAGCTTGCCGGTGACCTTCTCGCGGATCTTCCGGCCATCGTCACGCGCCTCGAGGTCGAAGTAGGCCTTGAGGAGGTCGAGGACGGGGAGGTAGGGGGTGGCTTTCCCGTAGGAGGCTGAGCCGGTCTCCAGGATCAGCCACCCGTGGGTTCGATAGGACCGGGTGAACTCCCAGACGAGGCGGGACTTGCCCACGCCGGGCTCCCCGACGAGGGCCACCACCTGGCCGCGGCCGTTCCGGGCCCGCTCCAGAGCTTGCCGGAGGGCCTCGAGCTCGGCCTCGCGGCCGACGAAGCGTGTGAGGCCGCGGGCCGCCGCGGCTTGCAGGCGCGTCCGGAGCGTGGTCGCCCCTGTGATCTCGTAGACCTCCACTGGTTCGCTCAGGCCCTTCACCGGAATTGGGCCGAACGGCTTCACCTGGACATAGCCTTCGGCCAACCGCAAGGTCGCCGCGCTCATCAGGATTGACCCCGGCATCGCTATCTGTTCCATGCGGGCCGCTAGGTGCGTGGTCTGCCCCACCGCGGTGTAGTCCATATGGAGGTCACTCCCGATGGACCGCACGACGACCTCACCAGAATTCAAGCCGACCCGGATCTGAACCGGAATCCCCTCGGTCCGCCGCACCTCCTCCGCGTACCGCTTCACCGACTCCTGTATCCGGAGCGCCGCGTAGCAGGCGCGCACGGCATGGTCTTCGTGGGCCAGCGGAGCCCCAAACAGGGCCATGATCCCGTCGCCCATGACCTGATTCACGGTCCCCTCGTAGCGGTGGACGGCCTCCATCATGTGCTCGAGGACCGGGTCCAGCAGCTTCCGGGCCTCCTCGGGGTCCCGGTCGGCCAGCAGCTCCATGGAGCCCTTCACGTCCGCGAACAGCACCGTGACCTGCTTGCGTTCCCCCTCGAGGGCGCTCTTCGACGTGAGGATCTTCTCGGCGAGGTGCTTGGGGGTGTACGTCTCGGGGGATGCGAACTTGGGGGCGGCTGCGGCTGGAGTCAGCGATGCGCCGCACTCTCCGCAGAACTTGTTCGTGGGAGGATTCGACGCGCCGCAAGCGGCGCAGCGGGAGGCCAGGCGGGTTCCGCACTCGCCGCAGAACTTCACACCGGCGGGATTGTCATGCCGGCACCGGGGACACTGCATGCCGGGGTCTCCAGCGGTCCGGGCCGGTGAAGCGGAAAAGGATACCGCTAATCTAGTCCTCAGAACTGGGAGGGTCAAGCACAGCCTTGACAGCCGCCAGGCAATCGCGTCGAGACCTATAGGGCTGCTACGGGGTGTCACTCAGGGCGGAGGGCCGGGCTGGACGGGGTTGAGCCAGACGAGCGTGGCGCCCCAGCCGCCCCGGTCGGGTGGGGCGTCGGCGAAGCGCAGGACCAGGGGATGGCGGGCCAGCAGGTCCTGCACCACCTGCCGCTGGAAGCCCTTCCCCCGGCCATGGATGAGGCGGACCTCCAGAAAACCCCGTGCTGCCGCTTCCCGCAGGTACTCCTCCACCACCGAGGGGATGTCGCGGGGATGGAAGGG
>JAKEHP010000525.1 GCA_022614955.1 Candidatus Methylomirabilota bacterium | reverse complement strand
GGGGGGTTCCGGGGGCCTCAGGGGCAGGACCGCCGGCAGGCCCGGAGGCGAGGGTCGGCGCGGGCGAGGGGGGCAGCGGGGTCGCGCAGGCCGCGAGCGTCAGGAGGAGGGCCGCGGCGACCCCCGCTTTGCCTTCCGAAAAGCCGGCACGGAGTCTCCCCGTCCGAGACATCGCGATGCCCTTCCTCTGTTTGGGTCCTGACGCTTTGACCGCAGTTAATTAGCCGATTT
This sequence comes from Candidatus Methylomirabilota bacterium, assembly GCA_022614955.1. Taxonomy (GTDB): domain Bacteria; phylum Methylomirabilota; class Methylomirabilia; order Methylomirabilales; family JACPAU01; genus JACPAU01. The sequence continues at coordinate 12,682 of JAKEHP010000525.1, read as the reverse complement.
TCTTCAAGAATCAGTTTATGGCAGACCCTATAACGGACTAGTGCCCAGCAGTCAACATCTTTCTGAAAGTCCGGCCCCTCATATGGCGAGTGCAAGTTTAGGGCCTGTTGCGTCCCCCAGGGGCCAGACGGAGAAGCTGGAAGGAGGCCGGGGCGATCTGGCGGATCACGTTGTGTGGAAAGGCCGCTCCGACCCGGGCGAGGGAGAGGGGACAGCCGGTGGCCCCTCACATCGGCGGCCGAGACCAGCCCCCGAAGGGATACAGGGTGCGGAGGAGGCGAAGAGTAACCGGGTTTGAGGTCCGGTAGCGCCACTGCAGCCACTGGCGGGGTGGGAAGAGTCCCTGCCAGAGAGACCGGAGAACCGCCCCGGTCGTGTCCAGGAGGAGCATCTGCAGCGCCTGCATGCGGGGCTGTTTGGGCGGGGTCAACCCGCGGAGCACCCTTCGGGGCGCCAGCCACCGCCGCACAAGTCCCGCCCGGAGGGCACCGGGCTCAAGCGCCCGAAGCGCTCCGTCTTCAACCGGCGTGCCCAGGAGGTGCTTCGACAGGGCCAGGCCATGCCAGAGACAGGTGGCGCAGCCAATCTTCCGGGCGCGGGCGGGCAGGTCCTCCCACTCGACTTCTCCCTGAAACTTCCGAATGAATCGATCCGCGTCCACGAGCCAGACGAGCGCGGCGAAGAGGTGGAGTATGCCCGCGTGATAGACGAGGTAGAGGAGATGATCCGTGGGATCGAGGCTGCAGAGCGTTCCCCCGGCCAGGGTGTGGAACGTCCGCCGCCTCTGCCACATCTCTGCCTCGGGAAAGTGGACGACACCGCGCAGGCGGGTCCCCTGGGTGAGGTCGTAGCGTAGCTCGATGGCCTGACCGGCTGGACTGCGGAACTCTAGCGATCCTCCCGGGGGGACCTGGCCTGGCCCGCCCTCCTTGCAGCGGTAGCCCGCCCGGTGGAGGGCGGCAGCCGCCCCCTCCAGGTCCTCGTGCCGCACGAGAAGGTCGAAGTCGTTCATCGGCCGCGCCGCGAAGTCGCCGTAGACGCAGGAGGCCAGGAAGGCGCCTTTCAGGACCGCCGCTTCCACATCCGCGGCATCGAGGACCTGGAGGACGGCCTGGAGTTCGCTTTCGCGGAGGAGGGCTTGAGCGGCGAGGAGCGACTCGGTTCTGCCAAGTCGCTCCCGGAGCCGCGCCAGGAGTTCGCGGTCCGCACTCCTGATCGCCGGCAGGACCACCCCAAGGATGTTGTGGGCGTGAGCGGTCTCCAGTGCCCGCTTGAGCGCGGCAGCGGAGAGAGCGTCCACGTATGGGCTGCTCCCGGGCACCGCACCCGCAAGGCGACAAACAGCCTCCAGGTCCGGAGGCAGTGCCGCGGCGAGTGAGGACACCGTTCAGCCTCCGCTAGTTGAGCAGGGAGCAGCCGGGGCTCCAGGTCATTCCCATGGCCATGTGGTTGCCGCCACCGCACGTCATGTTGTTGCAGTGGGCCGCGAACACGGTCCCCGGATAGGACACGATGAGCGGTGTCACATACGCTGCCGTCAGCAAGGCTCTCTTCAAGAACTTCCGGCGAGTCTGCAGTGCCAAGGCGCCATCGTGTATTGGCTTCTCAGAGCGTTCCTTCATGGTCTCTCCTCATGGGCGTCAGAGATCCCCCGCTAGGTTCGAAATGGCCGGAGCCAGGCGGACGACGGCGGCCAGGGCGTCGTCCCGGCTCTCGAAGAGGCGAGGGTGCTTCTTGACCAGGGCGGCCGCGACATTCCCGTACGAGGTTTCCTCCCGCAGTTCCGACAATACCGTCAACAGCACCCGGCTCCGGGGCCCGAGCTTCCCCTTGGTGCTGGCGGACTCCCCGTTCAGGGACTGCTCGGAGAAGGGCACGCCCGCGAAGGTGTTTCCCTCCCGGTACTCAGCGCCCGTCGAGACCGTCCAGCGCTGGAGGTACCGGGAGACCCCGCTGGGGAAGATCAACTCCAGGCCGATCTTCAGGGGTTCGCGCGCGCGCACGCGGAGCGGGTCGGCGAAGGGGTAGAAAATCTGACCCCAGACGGTGCGCGGACGGAGGGGGGAGCAGGAGAGGCGAAGGCCCGGGGCCAGCTCGAGGTCCATCCATCCCAATACTCCGCGCAGGAGGCCGTCGCGCCCCGCCCGGGCCTGCCCGGCGAAGGCAAAACTGAAGTCCTCGCCCCTCCTGAGGTCGAGACGGACGCAGCGAAGCGGCGGCGTGAGCAGGTGCCGAGCCGCCGCCTCGACGCGCACGGGAAGGTTCGCGCCCAGCCGCCGGGTCTCGCTGAAATCCAGCCCGAACAGGCGGTCGGGCCGGGTGCGGCCCAGACCGAGCTCCCGGTAGACCCGGGCCTCCCCGCCGCCCGCCACGTACAGGTCGACGGCGCAGGGAAGCAGGCGGCCGTCCCGCTTGAGGAGGCGGCTCCGGATGTCCCGGAGGAGACCCCGGATGCGGCTGGAGAAGAAGAAACTGGTGTAATCCTCGAAGATCGCCACGTCGGCCCGCTCGGGGAGCTCGATATCCGTCGAATACCCCCGCCGGAAGGAAACCCGGTCGGCCAGGCCGTTCTGCTCCGCCAGAGACACCGCCAGCCGACAGACCTCCGGGTCGGCCTCGATCGCGTACACGCGGCGAGCGCCGGCCCTGGCCGCAAAGAAGGAGTAGGTCCCGAGCCCTGCGCCGATCTCCACGACCACATCCCCCGGGCGGACCGTCGCGCGGATCGCCCGATGGAATGCCCGCAGGCGCACCCGGTCCGCCAGCATCCGCCTGTAGTATAGGAGATTCACGCTGTCCCCCGGCCTGCCAGGAGGTCCTCGATCGCGTCGAAGCCAGGCCGCAGCTCGCCGAACTCCAGGTCATAGGCGCGGCAGCGCCGGGCCAGGGCGGTCACGCCGGTCAGCGTCGCGTCGGTGTTCAGGAAGAAGGTGAAGACGCAGGAGAGCAGCTTCCCCACCACCTCCAGTTCGCTCAGCGGCGTCAGCCGCGTCGGCGCCCCCGCGCGGAACCGCGGGAACAGGAGCCAGCCACAGGGAGCCGCGGGGGCCAGGTAATCCGGCCTGATCTCCCGGGGGTTGACGTACCAGACCATCACCGACCGCCCGGCCTTCTGGGGGCCCCGGGTCCGATAGAGGCCGTGGAGGTGGGGAAAGAGCCGCATCCCCGGCTCCTTGACGATAAAGCAGCGGGGGTAGGGCCTGAGCACAATCCGGTCGGGGTCCACCACAAGGATCTCGTCGCTGTACACCTGGTAGCCCCGGTAGAGGGCTTCGAGGGTGAGGCTGGTCTTGCCGGCGCCGTGCCCCCCCGGCAAGAGGACGGCCCCGCCCCCGGTGCGAAAACCGCCGCCGTGGATATGCACATTCTGGGGGTGGGAACGGAGGATGTCGTAGGTGATCCACCATTCGAGCGGCACAAGCAGACGGGCGCCGCTGCGCGACCGCTTGAGCAACTGGCGGCGGGAATAGGCGGCGGCGAGTCCTCTCGGCTCTCGCACGAGACGGTAGAGAGGATCCGCGCCATCTCCTCCCGCCCACGCAGAGTTCGGATAGATGGCGTTACAGAGGGGGAGAAACTCCGGATCATCTCCGCGGATCCGGAAGGAGTACTCGCCCACGCGGCGGTGTGCGGTGAAGGCCCAGCCGGTCCCGCCTCGGGAGAGGCGAGGCACCCGAGGACTAGAGGAGGAGCTTCTTGGCATGGAATTCTCTCAGCGCCTTCTTGACGTCTCGCAGTGCCTCGGAGAGGGAAAGGCGACAGACCTTGGCCACCTGGGCGGCGATCGCGGGAACATCCATTTTCCCATCACAGCAGGTCCAGATGTAGGCAGCGGTGAGGTTCAGCACGTGAGCTTCGTTCGTATCCGGGTGATAGAGCACGCACCCGGTTCTGAGCTCCCGGTAGAGGATGGCCGGATCCGCCCGTGGCCGCTCCGTCTCGTGAACCATGCCCGGAGAAGGGGTACCCGTTTTCGTCACACTGCGTTCCGCCTGTGTTCTTTGTGAACCTTCTCTCCACTTCCCCCCAGACGTTGAGGGCGAGAAGGCCCGGCTGTCTGTGGTGCCAGACCGCCTCGTTCTCATGCACACCGAGCCAATTTGCAATAATCCTACCAATAAAGAAGCCGGAAATTCAGATAGTTAGCCCTTTCTTCCCTCTCTTCCTCCGACCCTCCGACATCGAGCAAGCTGGCGGTGCTCCGGTCTATCCCCCGGGCGGCGCGCCCCCCGCTAGAGCATCTCGTGGACCGTCACTGAGTCCGCAATGTACTGCAAGCTACTCTTCGCCAGGTCAATCCGCCGCCCAGTCACCCGCTCCCCGGCGGCATCGAAGAGGACCTCCACCACCGGCCGGAGGGGAAAGGCGGGGTTGCTGCCCACCACCCGCGCCACCTCCCGGGTGTTCAACCGGACCAGGCTCCCCACCGGGAAGAGGGAAAGTCCCGTGATGAGCCCCTTCAGGACGCGCTCGCTGAAGCCCCGCCGCTCGGTCGCCAGGATCTGCCGGACCGCGTCAAAGGGGATGGCTTCCTTCCGGTGAGCGCGCGGGTGGGTCAGGGACTCGTAGATGTCGGCCAGGGCCACGATCCTGGCCATCTCCACAATCTGGTCGCCCGAGAGTCCCCGGGGATAGCCGCTGCCGTCATCCCGCTCGTGCTCCTGGTGGGCCACGTCCGCAAGCCACGTGTAGGCCGGTCCCAGCGTGCTCAAGATCTTGTAGCTCTCATCAGGATGGCGCTTCAGCTCCTCCCGCTCGCGGGCGGTGAAGCTCCGCTCAACCTGCGCGAAGTCCGGCGGGAAGCGCACCATCCCCACGTCGTGCACGAGAGCGGCCAGCGCCACCTTCGCCTGCTCGGTTCGGGGGAGGCTCATGCCGGCGGCGATGCGGACGGCGAAGACCGCCGCATGGACGCAGTGCGTGGCGAGGCTTCCCTGCCCCCCCCGCACGTCCAGCGCTCCCATTGCCAGATCATCCCCGGCCGCGAGCCCGTCCACAAGGCGGGAGGCCGGGGGTTCGAGGGATGCCAGAGGGAGGGGCCGGTTCGCGCGGGCCGCCTCCAGGAACTCGTTGAGCGCCGCGCCGAGCTCCCTGAGCAGCTCCGCTGCCCCAGGGCGGCCGGGGCTGTCCCCCGGGGGAGTGGCCCGCGAAGCGATGGGGACCGGCGGGGCGCCGCCGGGGAGCGTCCCCCCGCCCCCGTTGTCCGCCGCCGAGTCGGAAGGAACGGGTCCCGCGGGGGGCGAGGCCGGCGCCCCCCTGGCCAGCTCCTTCCCGCCCGGGTCCGGGGAGCGGATGAGGTCAGTCAGCCGGACGATGGCATTCTCCTTCTTACAGGCTCGCCAGGGCCCTTCGGACGACGCGCCCGTCCACCACGGACGCCTTCGAGGCAAAGCCCTCCAGGAGGCACAGGTCGCACAGCGTGTTGATGACCCGCGGGACGCCTGCGGTCGTTCAACTGGAAGTTGGGGAGGAGGCGGAGCTCCTCGAAGACCTCGCGCTCCAGGATCGCCTGCCCCTCGTCCACGATGAGGACGGTCTCCCGGTCCTTTTGCCGGTTCTCCACCAGACGCTCGTTGAAGCGGCGCAGCAGGTCCACCTTCCCGTTGCCGGAGGCGGGAAGGCCGAACTGCTGGTTGACCTCGGCGAGGAATTCGGCGCGGGGGAGGGCCGGATTCGTGACCAGCCCAATATCGTAACGGGCCGCGTTCAGGTGCAGGATGAAGGCCCGGGCCAGCGGGGTCTTCCCGCACCCCACGGCACCCGTGAGCATGGCCGCGCCTTTCCCGTAGCGGACGGCGTACAGGAGGCGCACCAACCCCTCCCGGTGCTGACCGGAGGGGAAGAAGAAGCCCGGGTCGGGCACGTTCTGGAATGGGGAACGGGTCAGCCCCCAGTGTGCCTCATACACGGTTTCGGGGCCCCCCGATACACACGGATGAGAGCCAGGACCAGAAGGCCGCGGAAAATCCGGGGAAATCAACGGCCTGCATGCTGCCCGTGCCTGAGCAGCGGAGCCGCCCTGAAGTCCCCGTGAAAGGCTACAACTTCCGGAATATGGTGCAATTGCAGTGCCAGGGGAGAGTCTATTCCACGGCGGGAGAGGCTTCAGCGATGTAGAGGAGGGGGTGCTCTGCGAGGCTGGTCAGACGGGGGGGGCTTACCTCCTCACCGGTCCCGAGGCGGAAGACCTCAAGCGTGGGGCGGAGAGGGAGCGCCCGGCTTGTGGCCACAACCCGGCCGACGCTGCCGTTGTTCAGGCGCACCACGGTCCCGATGGGGAAGGCGGAGAGGCCGGTGATGAGGCCCCTGAGGTAGCGCTCGCCGAATCGCTGCCGCTCCGCCTGGAGGATCTCCTTGACCGCCTCATGCGGGAGGGTCACCGGGACGGTCCGGTTGCGGTATGGCCGGGGATGGGTGAGGGACTCGTAGATGTCGGCGAGGCCCACGATCTTGGCGATCTCGGCGATCTGGTCCCCCCGGAGACCCCGCGGGTAGCCACTCCCGTCCTCCCGCTCATGCTCCTGGTGCGCCACATCGGCCAGCCACTTGTAGGCTGGCCCCAGCGCGCTCAGGATCTTGGACCCCTCCTCGGGGTGGCGCCGGAGCTCCTCGAGCTGTTTGGAGGTGAGGCTCTGGGATCCGGTTGACAGTTCTGGGGGGTAGCGGACCATCCCTACGTCGTGAACGCACCCGCCGAGGGCGACCCGGAGGAGGGCCTCCGGCTTCAGCCCCATCCCGGTCGCGATCTTCACGGCGAAGATTGCCACGTTCAGCATGTGGGAAACCAGGTCGTTGAGGGATTTGCGAAAGTCGAGAGCTTGGACGTGAAGCTGGTCCCCCTCTGCGAGCGAGCGGACCATGCGTTCGCAAACCTCTTCCAGGAGCCCCACGCTCTCCACTCTCCCTGCCCGCGCGTCCCGGAGGAGAAGCTCCAGGCGGACCCGGGCTTCCCCGAGGAAGGTCTCCGGCGTCCTCCACCAGGGCCCGGCGGCAACTTCTCGCGCGGGCGGCGCGCTGGCAACATCTGCGGGGCGCGCCGCTGCCGGAGCGGGCGGCCTGACCGGTCCGGCAGACGGGGGCGTCTGCGGAACGGGCGGAGGAGGTGCCGAAAGGGTCGGAGGCTTGGGAGCGGGCTGTGCCGGTGGGCTAGCCCCCGCTGGAGCCGCCGGCGGCAATATCAGGTCGGCAATGGAGGTGGGCTGCTCCGGAAGGGGCACCGGGGCGGGGGCCGGCGGGGGTACAGTGCTCGCGGGGGCGGCTGGCTGTGCCCCAGCGGGAGCTGGTGGGCTCCCTTTGGGCAAAGGTGATCCTCCCAGGAGAGCGTCGAGGGAGTCGAAGGTGACTTCGCCCTCGGGGGAGGCGGCAGGCTTCGGGGCCGGAGGCGGGGGCGCCGGGGCTTCGGAGGACTCCAGGAGGGCGTCCAGGTCGGAGAGGGTGAACGCGTCGTTCGCCTTCTCGGCCTTGGGCGGCGGGGGCGGCTTCGCCTTGGGGTCTTTCTCCTTCGGATCCTGCCCGCTGGGAATCGGGACCACCTCCTCGCCTCTAGGCCCGCCCCGGGCGCTGCCGACATCCGGCGGCACCCGCGGGGGCGCCGATCCGTGGCGAATCCGACGTATGCTAGCCCATCCTCCAGGGTCGTTCAAGGCCCTTCGCCCCGCAATACCGGCGCCGCCCGGGGGAGAGCCGGTCGAGGGGGCGGTGCGCGTCGGTAGAGTGGTTCCCACCCCCGGCCAAATTTGCCCCGGTTTTTGTCGGATGGCTGGGGCAAAACCGGTCAATTGAGGGGCTCCTGGCTCCTCTTTGCCGAGCTACCGTTCTCCAGGGAGATGCTACGTGTACTAGGTATTACGCGGTCTGACTGCTGATCGTGCCTGAAGGAGCCCGCCGCGCCACGCTTCTTCTGGTCGAATTTGGTCCAGGAAATGTACGTGCAAGTTGCCGCAGCCTCCAACGAAAGCCCGCGGGGAACCCGGCATGAACAGATCGGATCGGGGTTTTACCCTTGGAGAGCTTCTGGCCGTGATCGCCGTGGTCGCGATCCTCGGCGGCCTCGCCATCCCCCTCTTCCTCCGCACAGTCCAGACGTACCGGCTCGAGGGGGCGGCCCAGAAGATCGCGGGCGACCTCCGCTACGCCCAATCCCTGGCCATCGCCCAGGGTGTCCTGTACCGCCTCCACTCCGGGGACGACCCCCCGGGGACCGAGCCAGGCCGATACCGCCTCGAGCAGAGCACCAATGGGGGGACCAGTTGGAACGCGGTCACCGTTTGGTACGCGCTGTCCTCGGAGTTTCAAGGCGCCGGCATCGCAAGCATCCGGGACAGTGCGGGCATCCCGGTGACCGTGTACGAGGTCCGGTTCAACTCGCGGGGCGTTTGTGTGAATCCCGGCGCGGTGACGTACCCGATCAACATCGTCACATCCGCTGAAGCCGGGACCCGGACGATCCAGGTCACCAGGACGGGGAACCTGAGGATCCTATGAGACGAGATCCCTGGCGAGGGATGGCTAGCATGGGCCAGCCACGGGAGCGGATGCGATGCCGATTCCTGGCGAACGGTCGGGGGTTCACCGTGGTGGACCTCGTGATCAGCTCCACCCTCTTCCTCGTCCTCGTGTTCGCCATCTACACCCTCCTCGAGTCGAGCCGGACGACCTTCGCAGCGGGGCGGGCGAAGGTTGATGTCCAGCAGAATGCCCGGGTGGCTCTGGAGCTGATGGAAATGGATCTCCGGCTCGCCGGATACGGATTCCCAACGGATCCCGCGCCGGTCGGTCCCCAGCTCAAGATCACCGCGGCCAGCCCCACCGCGATCACCTTCCGGGCCGACCTCACCAACGCATCCACCGTGCTCTCCGCCGATCTGAATTCGGGGGGGACATCCCTCTCGGTCGCGAGCGCCGCGGGCATCCTCGCGGGAGATACCATCTATCTCATCAACGGGGGGCAGTGGCAGGCCCTCACCGTCACATCGGCGGCGGGCAACACGATCACCGTCCCGGGCCCGGGCGCCACCGCCGCCTATCCCCGAGGGTCCCAGGTCGGCCGGCCGAAGGCGATCATCTACTCCTGGAATGCGGGGACGATCTCCAAGGACGACGGCGAGGGAGGGGGATTGCAGCCTCTGGCCGAAGGCGTTCCAGTCTTTCAACTGCGATATTTCGACACTGCCGACGTCGAGATCCCGTCGGCCAGCCTGGCCGCGAGCCTGGCGAACATCCGGCGGATCACGGTAACCTTTACAGCGCAATCGGCACCGGGCTGGTGGAGGCCCCAGACGTTCACCCTCACCTCCGATGTCCGGCCGAGGAACCTGTAAGGATGGCGAAAGGAGTCAAGCCGTGGCAGAGCGTGAAGCGATCCGACCCGTGAACCCGCAGCGTGGGATCGTCCTCCCCATCTCCCTCCTGGTCCTGGCCATCCTCTCGCTGCTGGGGCTGGCCTTCCTGGGGATGGCCCTGACCGAGGGGAACGTCGCGACCAACTGGAGGCATCAGACCCAAGCCTTATACGCGGCAGAGGGCGGGCTCGAATCGGGCCTGGTGGACCTAAGGGCCGTCCTGGCGACCACCTCGGCCCCGACCGATGCCCAGCTCGCCGGCATCGCTCCCCGGGCGCTTGCCGACCCCGGCCTCGCCGCGGCATACGCGTTCGACACGTTCGGGGTCGGGAGGGTGCGAGCGACGCCTCCGTACGCCTACCAAACGACGATTGACAGCGGCCCCTATCGGGGCCTGTTCGCCATCACGACGGACTACCGGATCAGCGCCCGGGTGACCGGGCCACGCGGGAGCCGCGCCGGCCTGAATCAGGTGGTCAAGCACCTGGAGATTCCCCTGTTCCAGTTCGGGGTCCTTTACGGGAGGGGGGTGGACCTGGAGATCGCCCCGGGGCCAGCCATGACGTTCAACGGCAGGGTCCACGCCAACAGCAACATCTACGTGGTGGCCAACGCCGGTCTGAATTTCGACTCGTTCATGACGACGGCCGGAGACATCTACCGGTATCTCAAACGGGACGCGAGCATCACCCGGTATAACAACCCGCAGATCAAGGACGCCTCCGGGACGCTTCGGCCCCTCAACTTTGATCACGACGCCAACGTGGGCTTCGGCGGCTCCTGGCCGGTTCAAGACTGGAGGAGCACGGCGCTGAGCACGTATGGGGGCCAGGTCTTGGACAGCGCCATGGGCGTCCAGGAGATCATCCCCCCCATCCCGGACCTCTTCTACAACCCGAGCAATCCGGATGTCATTTCCCATCAGTTAATCGAAAAAGGCCAGGCCTCGGATTCCGCCGAGATCCAGAAGGCCAAGCTCTACTACCAGGCAGATCTGCGGATCGTGGACGGCGTGGCCACCGACAAGAACGGGAACCCTGTCAGCCTCCCCGCTGGGGTGGTCAGCACCAAGACCTTCTACGACAAGCGGGAGGAGGCGACCATGACCGTCACCGAGGTGGACCTGGGCGCCTTGAGGGCGAGCGGGAGCGCGCCGGCCAGCGGGGTCCTGTACGTCTCCCAGACAGGCAGCAACAAGGGGGTCCGCCTGGCGAACGGCTCGGAGCTCCCGAGTGGGGGGTTGACCGTCGTCTCCGAGAACCCGGTGTACGTTCAGGGGAATTACAATACCGTGAACAAGGTCCCGGCTGCCGTCCTGGCCGACGCCATTACCGTGCTCTCCAACAACTGGGGGCTGAACGACTCCGATAGCAAGGGCGACCAGGTCACCGATAACCGGCCGGCCACCAGCACCACGGTGAATGCTGCCTTCGCCCTGGGCCCCAGCGCCGAATCGGTGGTGGGGCAGGGGAACGGCCAGTTGGAGAACGTCATCCGCTTCCTGGAAAACTGGAGCGGAGACACCATCACCTACAATGGTTCGATCATCGGTCTCTGGCACAGCCAGCAGGCCACGGGGGTCTGGCGCTGCTGCGGGAGCGGGGGGACGCACTACTATCGTGCGCCGAACCGGAACTGGAGCTACGATACTCTCTTTAACACCAGCCTCCCCCCTGGGACGCCTCGCGGGATCACCATTCTGAAGGGCCCGTGGTCACAGGGGTAGGGGGTCCGCGATGGGAACAGGGTTCGATCATCGAGGGATAGGCCTTATCGAGGTGGTGATCGCGGCGGCGATTCTCGCGGTCGGCCTTCTGGCCGTCATGGGCACGTTCCCCACCAGCTACGGCGACGTGGTCGGAAGCGGCGGCCAATCGAAGGCGACGGCCTATGGCCAGCAGAAGCTTGAGCAGTTGAAGAATCAGCCCTTCAGTCCCGGCCCCGTCACCGCGAGCGACAGTCTCGAGAGCGGAGAGTTCACCAGGACCTGGACGATCGCGCCGGTAGCCGGCACAAGCGCTCCGAACCGCCTGGCGAGGATCATCGTAACGGTGAACTGGGCCGGGCGGGGAGGCCCGCCCAAGATCGTCACCCTCGAAACGATGCGAGCGGAGTGATCTCCGGAACGGAAGAAGGTCGTTCAGCGGCTTTTCCGTGCCTTCAGGACCCGGCGGAGGAACAGGCCGGTGTAGGAGGCGGGACCTGCCGCGACCTCCTCGGGCGCCCCGGTCGCTACGACCCGCCCTCCGGCGTCCCCCCCTTCGGGCCCCAGGTCTATGATGTGGTCGGCGGTCTTGATGACGTCCAGGTTGTGCTCGATCACCAGGACCGTATTGCCCGCGTCCGTCAGCCGGTGGAGGACCTCCAGGAGCTGCCGGATGTCGTGGAAGTGCAGCCCCGTCGTCGGCTCGTCCAGGATGTAGAGGGTCCGCCCCGTCGCCCGCTTGCTCAGCTCCCGGGAGAGCTTGACCCGCTGCGCCTCCCCTCCCGAGAGGGTGGTCGCGGACTGCCCCAGCTTGATGTAGCCGAGGCCCACATCGTGGAGGGTCTGGAGCTTCTCCCGGATCCGGGGGACCTTCTCGAAGAAGGCCAGCGCCTCCGCCACGGTCATGTCCAGGAAGTCGGCGATGCTTTTCCCCTTGTAAAGGATCTCCAGGGTCTCCCGGTTGTAGCGCTTCCCCCGGCAGACCTCGCAGGCCACGAAGAGGTCGGGGAGGAAGTGCATCTCGATGCGGAGGATCCCGTCCCCCTCGCAGGCCTCGCACCGCCCCCCCTTCACGTTGAAGGAGAAGCGACCCGGCTTGTAGCCGCGGACCCGGGCGTCCGGGGTGAGGGCGTACAGCTCCCGGATGAAGGAGAAGACGCCGGTGTAGGTGGCCGGATTGCTCCGGGGCGTCCGGCCGATGGGGGCCTGGTCAATCTCGATGACCTTGTCGAGGCGCTCCACCCCCAGGATCTTGTCGTGCGCTCCCGGCTCCTCCCGGGACCCGTACAGCTCCACCGCCAGGGCCTTCCGGAGGATCTCGCTCACTAGGGTGCTCTTCCCCGACCCCGACACGCCGGTGACGCAAGTGAAAAGGCCCAGGGGGATCTCCACGTCAATCCCTTTCAGGTTGTGCTCGCGGGCCCCCACGATGGTGAGGTAGAGACCGGTGTGGGGGCGGCGGCGGGCCGGAATGGGGACCTGGAGCTCCCGGGCCAGGTAGCGCCCGGTGAGGGAGTGGGGGCTGGCCATGACGGCCTCGGGGGGGCCCGCCACCAGCACGTCGGCGCAGGCGGTGCCTTCCGGATAGGTCAGGTTGCCGTGCTCCTTGACGATGAGCTGCCGCCGCAGCGGGATC
>JAKEHP010000082.1 GCA_022614955.1 Candidatus Methylomirabilota bacterium | reverse complement strand
GGGCAGAACCTGCTCCGGGTAGACCCGTGCACCCCGGAGGACGACTTCGTCTCCTTCCTCCCCTTCGCGTGGATCGGCGAGCAGATGATGTCCATCTCCTGCGGTCTGTGGACGGGTTTGACCCTGAACTTTCCCGAGGGGCCGGAGACCGTTCTCCAGGACTTCCGGGAGATCGGTCCGCAGGTCATGTTCTCCTCCGCCCGCCTCTATGAGCAGATGGTGCGCAGCGTGCAGGTGAAACACCTGGACGCCGCCTGGCTCAAGCGCAGGGCGTTCGACGCAGCCATGGCCATCGGGGGCCGTCTGGCCGACCTGAAGTTCGCCCGCCGCCGCCCCCCGGGGTGGCTCCGGGCGCTGGGGGTCGTGGCGGCGGCCTGGGTTTTGAGGCGGGAGAGCAGCTCCTCCACACCCTGATGGCGGACATCCGGGTTCCGGACTGATCGCGGGCTCCCAGATGCGCGCCCCTGAGCCCTTCCGAAGCCGAATGCGACGCTGGCTCCGACCGCCCCGGACCCTTCGCCCGACTCGCGAGGGGTGGTGGTATCTGGCTGCCACCATGGCCGTCGGGGTGGCGGCGACCAACACCGGGAACAACCTGCTCTATCTGATCCTCAGCATGATGCTGGCAGCGATCATCGTCTCCGGCCTGCTCTCCGAGCAATGTCTGCGCGGGATTGTCGTCCGCCGGGGGCTGGCCACGCCCCCTTTCGCTGGCCGATCGGCATTCGGACGTCTGCTGGTCGCCAATCGCAAGCGGCGCCTTCGCTCCTTCTCACTGCGATTCCGCGAGTTGGACCCCGCAGGGGCACCGCGTCTCCTCGCCTACCTTCCGCATCTGCCGCCGGGCTCAGAGGCCGGCGTCGGGTATCATGCTCGCTTTAAGCGCCGCGGTCCCACCCGGCTGGCGGCGATCCAATCCACCACGGCCTTCCCCTTCGGCCTGTTCGTAAAGGCGACCCAGCCGGAGGTGGGCGAGGAAGTGCTCGTCCTGCCCAGACTCG
>JAKEHP010000081.1 GCA_022614955.1 Candidatus Methylomirabilota bacterium | reverse complement strand
TGTTCCTCTCTTCTCCCCAGCAGAAGACCGTGCCGGTCGGCGTGGTCAGCGAACTCATCCGGGGCGACGTCTACTTCTGGGGCCCTCTTATGGCCGGCGCCCTCCTCGGCTCGGTGCCGGTCGCCCTCATCTACTCCTTCTTCGTCGAGCACTACGTCACCGGCCTCACCGGCGCCGTGAAGGGGTAGCCCCACCCAGGACGCGCGGGCGCAGTTGGGGGCTTCCCAGGCGGCCATCAGTGGTCCTTGCGCACTCGAGGAGGTGTCGTGCGGGCGTGTGCGTCGCCCTTCTACAGCGTGGCTCTGCCGGGGCGGCATCCGTTCCCGATGGCCAAGTACGGGCTGGTGCGGGAGCGGTTGCTCAGCGAGGGGACGCTCTCGCGCCGGTGCCTGATCGAGCCGCCGCAGGCGCCGATTGAACTGCTCGGCCTCGTCCATACCGAGGAGTATCTCAACCGGCTTCTCAACGGCCGGCTGACGCGACAGGAGGAGGTCCGGACGGGCTTCCCCTGGTCGCCCGCGATCGTGGCCCGCGCCCGGCACGCCGCCCTGGGGACGCTGATGGCCGCCCGCATCGCCCTGCGGGAGGGGCTGGGCGCCAACCTGGCGGGCGGGAGCCATCACGCCTTTCCGGACCACGGGGAGGGCTATTGCCTCCTGAACGACGTGGCCGTGGCCATCCGGGTGCTTCAGGCGGAAGGGCGCATCCGCCGCGCCGCGATCCTGGATACCGACGCCCACCAGGGCAACGGGACCGCCGCGATCTTCGCGGGCGATCCTGATGTTTTCACGTTCTCAATCCACGGGGCGCGTAATTACCCCTTCCAGAAGGTCCCGGGTACGTGGGACGAGGCCCTGCCGGACGGGACCGGGGACGAGGCCTATCTCGCCCGCCTCGAAGCGCCGCTTCGCGCCGCCGTCGCCTTCGGCCCGAACATCGCCTTCTACGTCTCGGGCGCTGACCCGTACCGGGGGGACCGGCTGGGGCGGCTCGGGCTCACGCGTGAGAGCCTCGCCCGCCGGGATTGCCTGGTCCTCTCGCGCTGCGTCCGAGCGGGGATCCCGGTGGTGGTGACGCTGGCGGGGGGCTACGCGGCAGCCCTGGAAGAAACCGTGGAGATCCACTGCGCCACGGTCCGGGCAGCCGCTCGGCTGTTCAGGGAAACGTAGCCGTGGGCAGGAAAGGTCAGGTGATGATACCGGCTTCGCGCAGGCGGGCGATGGAAGACTTCTCCAGGTCGAGCCACTCGAGGACCTCGTCGGTGTGCTGGCCGAGGGTCGGCGCAGGGCGCGCGATGCGGCCGGGAGTCCCGGACAGCTTCACGGGGATCCCGATCTGCCGGACGGGGCCGGCCACGGGGTGGTCCAGTTCAACCACCATCTCCCGAGCCCGAACGTGGGGGTCGTCGTAGACCTGCTCCAGGTTGTAGATCGGCCCGGCCGGGACCCCCGCCTCCTCTAGCCTCCTCAGCCAGCCCGCTGTGGTGTCCTGCTGGAAGATCTTCTCCAGGATCGCCGCCAGTTCCTGGTAGCGCTCCACCCGCGCCGCGTTCTCGCGGAAGCGCGGATCGGCGGCAAGGTCGGGACGGTCAAGCGCCTGACACAGCCGTTCCCACGTCGCCTGGTTGGCCGCCCCGAGGCTGATGGAGCCGTCTTTGGTCTTGAAGACCTGGTAGGGGGCGTTCAGCCGGTGGGCCGAGCCCATCGGCTCGGGGTTCTTCCCCGTCGCGAAGAAGATGGCCGACTCCCAGAAGGTGTAGGCGATCGCCCCCTCGAGGAGCGA
>JAKEHP010000524.1 GCA_022614955.1 Candidatus Methylomirabilota bacterium | reverse complement strand
GGCGATGGTGGCCGGGAAGACCAGGATGGAGGCGGCGAAGATGACCGGGATGACCCCCGCCGTGTTGACCCGGAGGGGGATGTGGGTGCTCTGCCCGCCGTAGACCCGGCGCCCCACCACCCGCTTGGCGTACTGGACCGGCACCCGGCGCTGCCCCAACGTCATGACGATCACGCCCGCCACCACCGCCACCATCAGCACCAGCAGGAAGAGCAAGGTGGCGATGCCCATCTCCCCCGTCCGCAGGAGCTGGAAGGAGTTGCCGATGGCCTCGGGGAGCCGCACGATGATGCTGGCGAAGATGAGGAGGGAGATCCCGTTGCCGATCCCCCGTTCCGAGATCTGCTCCCCCAGCCACATGATGAAAATGGCCCCGGCCACCAGGGTGAGGGTGGTGGTGAAGCGGAAGGTCCATCCGGGGTCGGGAACCACGAGCTGGCCGCCGACGTTCTGGCTCTCCAGCCCGATGGCGATCCCCAGCCCCTGCACCCCCGAGAGGAAGACCGTGCCGTAGCGGGTGTACTGGGTGATCCGCTTCCGGCCCGCCTCCCCCTCCCTGCTGAGCCGCTCCAGGGCCGGGATGACCACCGCCAGGAGCTGCAGAATGATGGAGGCACTGATATAAGGCATGATGCCCAGGGCGAAGACGGAGAGCCGGCGCAGCGCCCCGCCCGAGAAGAGATCCAGGAAGCCGAAGAGGGTTCCGCCCACCTGGGCGAAGAGGGCGGTCAGGGCCTCGGCGTCAATCCCGGGGGTGGGGACGTGGGAGCCGATCCGGTAGACGATGAGGAGCAGGCAGGTAAAGAAGATCCGCTTCCTGAGCTCCGGGACCCGGAAGATGTTGACCGCCTGGTTGATCATGCCCCGATCACCACCACCTTCCCGCCGGCCGCCGCGATCTTCTCCGCCGCGCTCTTGGAGAACCGGTGGGCCTGCACCGTGAGGGCCTTCGTGATATCCCCCTCCCCCAGCACCTTCACCCCATCCCGCAGGGCGGCGATGAGGCCCCGCTCCAGGAGGGCCTGGGGCGTGACCTCACTGCCGGCTTCGAACCTCTTCTCGAGCGTCCCGACGTTGATGAGGGCGTAGGTCTTCCGGAAGACGTTGGTGAACCCGCGCTTGGGCAGCCGCCGGGTGAGGGGCATCTGCCCCCCCTCGAACCAGGGACGGAGCCTCGGCCCGGAACGGGCCTTCTGCCCCTTGTCGCCCCGGCCGGAGGTCTGGCCGTGCCCCGAGCCTGCCCCCCGCCCGACCCGCTTGCGGCGCCTCCGGCTCCCCGGAGCCGGCTTCAGCGTGTGCAGTCTCATCCCGAACCATCCCGCGGGAGGCGCCTCAGCGCCCGCCCGTCTCCACGTGCACCAGGTGCCGGACGGCCGCGAGCATCCCCCGGAGGACGGGGGTGTCCTGGCGGGTGACGGTCTGCCGGATCCGGCGCAGCCCGAGCGCCCGGACCACCACTCGCTGGTCCCGGGGGTGGCCGATGATGCTTCGGACCAGGGTAATCCGCACCCTCCCCGCCGCCTCAGCCACGGCCCGGCTCCGCAGGGCCCGCCCCGGCCTCCGCTCCCCGCCCCCGCAGCCGGGCCACGTCCTCGGGGGCCCGCATCTGCCGCAGCCCCATCATCGTGGCCTTGGCCACGTTGTGGGGGTTGTTGCTCCCCAGGGACTTCGAGAGCACGTTGCGGACCCCGGCCGCCTCCAGGACGGCCCGCGCCGCCCCTCCCGCCACCACCCCGGTCCCCGGTGCCGCCGGCTTCAGGACCACCCGCCCCGCTCCGTACTTCCCGAGGATCTCGTGGGGGAGCGTCTGGTTCATGAGGGGGATCCGGACCAGGTCCTTCTTGGCCGCCTCGATCCCCTTCCGGATGGCCTCCGGGACCTCGTTGGCCTTCCCCAGCCCCAGCCCCACGTGCCCCGCCATGTCCCCGACCGCCACCAGGGCGCTGAAGGAGAACCGCCGGCCCCCCTTGACCACCTTGGCGACCCGGTTGATGTCGATCACCCGCTCCACCAGATTCAGTCCTTCGATGCTGATCCTCGGCACGCTCCGCTCCTTTGTCGCGCTAGAACTGGAGCCCCTTCTCCCGGGCCCCCGCGGCGAGGGCTTTCACGCGGCCGTGGAAGCGGTACCCGCCCCGGTCGAAGACCACCTGGCGGATCTGGGCGGCCAGCGCCCGCTCCGCCAGCAACTCCCCCACCCGCTTGGCTTGGGCGGTCTTGTTCCCCACCTTCCCTTGCGCCCGCACCTCCGGGGAAAGGGTGGAGGCGGCCGCCAGCGTTCGCGCCTCCAGGTCGCTGATGATCTGGGCGTAGATGTGGCGCGCGCTCTTGAAGACCGACAGGCGCGGCCGCTCCGGCCGCCCCACCACCTTTTTCCGGACCCGGCGGTGGCGCTTGCGGCGCGCGATGGCAATGGCTCTGGCGTCGCTCAACGGTCTAGGCCCCCGTCTTCCCGGCCTTGCGGCGGATCCGCTCCTCCAGGTACTTGATCCCCTTCCCCTTGTAAGGCTCCGGCTTCCGGAAGGAGCGGACCTTGGCCGCCACCTCCCCCACCAGCTGCTTGTCGACCCCGGACACGGTGATGAGGGTCTGGTTCTCCACCCCCACCGCGATGCCCGGCGGGACCGTGTAGACCACCGGCCGGGAGTACCCGACCGAGAGGGTCAGCGTCCGCCCCTGGGCGGCGGCCCGGTAGCCCACCCCCACCAGCTCCAGCTTCCGAGTGAAGCCGGCCGTGACCCCCGCAACCATGTTGGCCACCAGCGCCCGGGTGAGGCCGTGCAGGGCCCGGTGCCGCTTCTCGTCGGACGGGCGGCGGCAGAGGATCTTTCCCTCCGCCACCTCGACGGTGATGTCCGGGGGGACCGGCAGGCTCAGCTTGCCCTTCGGCCCCTCCACGTGCACGGTCCGGTCCTGGACGGCGACCGTAACCTTCTCCGGGATCGGGACCGGGAGCCGCCCGATGCGCGACACGCTCGCCCTCCTACCACACGGCGCAGAGGACTTCGCCCCCGACCTTCCCCTCCCGGGCCGTGCGGTCCGTCATGAGGCCCTTCGAGGTCGAAACGATGGCGACGCCCAGGCCGCTCCGGATCCGGGGGAGCTTCCCGACCCCGGTGTAAACCCGGAGGCCGGGGCGGCTCACCCGCTGGATGTCGGTGATGACCCGCATGTTGTCCGGACCGTACTTCAGGTAGAGGCGGAGGACCCCCTGCTTCCCGCCCTCGATGAGCCGGTAGTTCCGGATGAAGCCCTCCTCCTTCAGGATCCGGGCGATCTGGACCTTGATCCGCGACGCCGGGATGTCCACCCGGTCGTGCAGGGCCCGGTTCGCGTTCCGGAGACGGGTCAGCATGTCCGCGATGGGGTCCGTCATGCTCATGCGCGCTCCGCGCTGGCGCGGCACCCGCCCGCCTCGCGCCCCAGGCCGGGGCGCAGGGGACGGCGCGCCAGAGTGGGCTACCAGGAGGCCTTGATGACGCCCGGGATCTCCCCCCGGAGGGCCAGCATCCGGAAGCAGATGCGGCACATCTGGAACCGCCGGAGGTACCCCCGCGGGCGCCCGCAGATCCGGCAGCGGTGGTACTTCCGGACCTTGAACTTGGGCTCCCGCTGCGCCTTCAGGACCAGCGACTTCTTGGCCATGCCTGTCCCGTCCGCCCGGCTATTTCCGGAAGGGGAAGCCGAGCTGCTCCAGGAGCGCCCGCGCCTCCTCGTCCGTCCGGGCGGTCGTTGCAATGCAAATGTCCATACCCCGGGTGGCCTCCACCTTCTCGTAGCGGATCTCGGGAAAGATGAGCTGTTCCCGGACCCCCAGGGCGTAGTTCCCGCGGCCGTCGAAGGACTTGGGCGGCACCCCCCTGAAGTCCCGGATGCGGGGGAGGGCCGCGCTCAGCAGGCGGTCCAGAAACTCGTACATCCGGTCCCCCCGCAGTGTGACCTTGGCCCCGATCGGCATGCCGGCCCGGAGCTTGAAGCCGGCCTCCGACTTCTTCGCCCGGGTGATGACGGGCCGCTGGCCCGTGATTGCCGCCAGCTCCTCCACGGCCGCATCAATCACCTTGGTGTTCGCGACCGCCTCCCCCAGCCCCATGTTCAGGACGACCTTCTCCAGGCCGGGGACCTGGGTGCGGTTCCGGTACTGGAACTGCTTCATGAGGGCCGGGACGATCTCCTGACGGTAGCGTTCCCGGAGGCGCGGCGGGACCGCGGGCGCGGCCGGGACCGGGGGGGCCGCCGGCTTCCCCTTGGGTTCCTTCTTCTTCTGCTTCTCCGCCCGCTCCGCCATCAGTCGATGATCTCCCCGCAGGTCTTGCAGACCCGCACCTTCCGCCCGTCCGCCAGGAAGGAGCGGCCCGTCCGCACCGCCTTGTCGCACTTGGCGCACACCACCTGGACGTTGGACACGTGGAGCGGGTTCTCCCGCTCCAGGATCCCCCCCTGCTGGCTCACCCGGCCCGGCTTCGTGTGGCGCTTGACCAGGTTGATCTTCTCCACCAGAATGCGGTGGGTCTTCGGGATGACCCGGATCACCTTCCCCCGCTTCCCCTTATCCTTGCCGGCGATGACCTGGACCAGGTCGTTCTTCCGCACCGGCAGGACGTCGAACGTGGCCATGCTCTTCCCGCCCCTCCTAGATGACCTCGGGGGCCAGCGACACAATCTTCATAAACTTGTGCTCCCGGAGTTCGCGGGCCACCGGCCCGAAGATCCGGGTCCCCACCGGGTCGTTGTGCTCGTTGATGAGGACGGCGGCGTTCCGGTCGAACTTGATGTAGGAGCCATCAATGCGGCGGTGCTCCTTGACCGTCCGGACCACCACCGCCTTCACCACGTCCCCCTTCTTCACGGTCCCTTCGGGGACCGCCTCCTTCACGTTCGCCACGATGACATCCCCCAGGCGCGCGTACCGCTTTGCCGACCCCCCCAGGACCTTGATGAGGGAGATGCGCTTCGCCCCGGAGTTGTCCGCCACGTCCAGGATGGTCCGGAGGCCGATCATCGCCAGGAACCCTTCCGCGTGCCCGCCGGGCTGTCCGGCCCGCTCGGATCACGCCGGGCGCAGAGGAGACGCAGGGACGAAACGGTCTCCGGTCTCCGGTGTCCAGTCTCCCGTCTCCTACCCTAGTGCCGGGCCAACTCACGTCGCCTTGTATCTTACTCCCAGTGCTACCCGTAGTAGAATGCGGCCCCAAACGGGACGTGATAGACCGATTCGCCTCC
>JAKEHP010000523.1 GCA_022614955.1 Candidatus Methylomirabilota bacterium | reverse complement strand
GCCCAAGCGGGTTCTGGTGGTGGAGGAGGCGGAGGCGTACCGGCAGATCATCAGAGAGCTGCTCCAGAACGCGGGCTACGAGGTGGTGGAGGAGGCCGGGCCGGCCGCCGCCCAGCGGCGCCTGGAGGCCGGGCCGGCCTTCGACCTCCTCCTCCTGGATCTCCAGATGCACGGTCCAGATGCCAACGGCCTCTACACCTGGCTCAAGGGCCGGTCCGCCGAGGGGCGCCCCTCCATCCTGGCCCTCACGGTCGCCGCGGAGACCCACCGGGTCCTGGACCGCCTGCGGGGTCTTCAAGTGGTGGGGATCCAGGACAAGCGGCTGGTGTGGGACCAGCTCGTCTACCGGGTCGGCGGGCTCCTGTACCCGAAGCGGGCCGAGCAGCGGGCGTCCCTGCGGGCCCCGGCCGGGATTCCGGTGAACGTCCGGGCGGGCGACCGGCGCTTCCAGGCCGTCGTGGTCAACATCAGTGCCAGCGGCATGTACCTGGCCACCCCGGAGTCCGTCGGGGTGGGGGAGCTGTTGCAGCTCCAGTTCATCCTCCCCGGCCTCCCCCACCTCTTCGAGGTGGCCGGGCGGACCGTCTGGCGCCGGGACGAGACGGGGGCGGGTGAGGGGGGCGTGGGGATCAAGTTCGAGGGTCTGGCGGAGAGGGAGCAAGCCCAGATTGGCGCCTACGTCCGGACCGAGCTGTTCCGGCTGGCGCCGACCGCCCGGGCGGAGGGATAGCGCGGCGGGACGGCTGGGGGTTGACGGTTCCCGCACGGGCTTTATACGATGGCAGATATCCACCGCGCCGCTGCCCCGGCGTGAGGCGGTAGCGCCGCCACGAGGAGGAGAGGCATGCCACTGCGCGTCGCCATCAACGGGTTCGGGCGGATCGGCCGCAACTTCTTCCGGGCGGCGTGCACCGATCCGGGCCTGGATATCGTGGCCGTGAATGACATCACGGACGCCAGGACCCTTGCCCACCTGCTCCGCTTCGACTCCGTCCACGGGGCCTTCAAGGGGACGGTGGAGGCGAAGGACGGCGCCCTGGTGGTCAACGGGAAGAGGCTCCAGGTCCTGGCGGAGAAGGACCCGGCAAAGCTCCCCTGGAGGAGCCTGGGGGTGGAGGTGGTGGTGGAGTCCACGGGCCGGTTCACCGACCGGACCGGCGCATCCAAGCACCTGGAGGCAGGGGCGCGGAAGGTGGTCATCTCCGCCCCGGCGAAGGACCCCGACGTGACCGTCGTCCTCGGGGTGAACGAGAAGGCCTACGACCCGGCCCGGCACCGCATCATCTCCAACGCTTCCTGCACCACCAACTGCCTCGCCCCCGTGGCCAAGGTCCTGCTGGACAACTTCGGCATCCGGCACGGGTTCATGACCACGATTCACGCCTACACCAACGACCAGCAGATCCTCGATCTGCCCCACAAGGACCTACGCCGGGCCCGGGCGGCCGCCCTCTCCCAGATCCCGACGGCCACCGGCGCTGCCAAGGCCATCGGGCTAGTCCTGCCGCAGCTCCAGGGGAAAATGCACGGCATCGCCATCCGGGTCCCCACCCCCAACGTCTCGCTGGTGGACCTGGTCGCCGAGACGGAGAAGGTGGTGACGGTGGAAGAGGTCAACGCCGCCCTGCGGAAGGCGGCGGACGGGGAGCTGAAGGGGATCCTGGGGTTCGTGGAGGAGGAGCTGGTCTCGGTGGACTTCAACGGGAACCCCCTCTCCTCCATCGTGGACGGCCCCTCCACCAACGTCATTGACGGGACCATGGTGAAGGTCCTGGCCTGGTACGACAACGAGTGGGGCTACTCCTGCCGGGTGCGGGATTTGCTCCTCTACCTCGCCAAGCGGGGGTAGGGGCGGGTGTCCGGTGGCCAAGCTCTCCATCGGGGATCTGGAGCTCGGGGGCAGGCGGGTCCTGCTCCGCGTGGATTTCAACGTCCCGCTCCGGGACGGGCACGTCACGGACGACACTCGCATTCGGGCGGCCCTCCGCACCATCCGCTACGCGCTGGACCGGGGGGCCCGGCTCCTCTGCCTTTCCCACCTCGGCCGGCCCAAGGGGAAGCGGGACCGTGCCCTGAGCCTCGCCCCAGTGGCGGCCCGCCTGGGGGAGTTGCTGGGCCGCCCGGTCCCCATGGCCCCCGACTGTGTCGGGGAAGCGGTGGCGGCTGCCGCATCCGGCATGCGCTCCGGCGACGTGCTCCTGCTGGAGAACTGCCGGTTCCACGCGGGGGACGAGCGGAACGACGACGTCTTCAGCCGGGCGCTGGCCGCCCTCTGCGACATCTACGTGAACGATGCCTTCGGGGCGGCCCACCGGGCGCACGCCTCCACGGTCGGCGTGGCCCGCTTCGCCCCGGTGGCGGCCGCCGGGTTCCTCCTCCAGGAGGAACTGCAGTACCTGGGACAGCTCCTCGAGGCCCCGAGCCGCCCCTTCGTGGCGATCCTGGGAGGAGCCAAGGTCTCCGACAAGATCGGGGTGATCCGGAATCTCCTGGCGCGGGTGGACGCGCTGCTCGTCGGGGGGGCCATGGCCTACACCTTCCAGGCGGCCCAGGGGGTGCTCGTGGGGTCCTCCCGCGTGGAGACGGATCGGGTGGAGGTGGCGAAGGACCTCCTGGCCCGGGCACAGGCGCGCCAGCTCCGCCTCTCCCTCCCCTGCGACCACGTCATCGCCGAGCGGGTGGATGCCACCGCTCCGACGCGGGTGGTGCCGCGGGCCGGGATCCCCGCAGGATGGACGGGCCTGGACATTGGCCCGGAGACCGTCGCCCGGTTCGGGGAGGAGATCGGCCGGGCGGGGACCATCTTCTGGAACGGCCCGCTGGGGGTGTTCGAGCTGAAGCCCTTCCGGGCCGGGACGGTGGCAGTGGCGGCCGCCGTGGCGGCGTCCGCGGCCACCTCCATCATCGGCGGCGGCGACACGGTCGCCGCGGTCCAGGAGGCCGGCGTGGCCGACCGGATCACCCACATCTCCACGGGGGGCGGGGCCTCGCTGGAATTCCTCGAGGGGAAGGAGCTCCCGGGGGTCGCCGCCCTCACGGAGAAGCGGTGATGGCGCGGACACCCCTCGTTGCCGGAAACTGGAAGATGTCCAAGACGGCGACAGAAGGGGCTGCGCTCGCCCGGGAGTTGCGCGAGCGGCTCGGCAGCCTTGACCGGGTGGAGGTGGCCGTCTGCCCCCCCTTCCCTGCGCTTCCCGCCGTGGGGACGGCGCTCAGGGGGAGCGGCATCGCCCTCGGCGCGCAGGATGTGCACTGGGAGAAGGAGGGGGCCTTCACCGGCGCCGTCTCCGCCGGGATGCTGCTCGACCTGGGGTGTCGCTTCGTCATCCTGGGGCACTCGGAGCGGCGCCAGCACTTCGGGGAGACCGACGCCGCGGTGCAGCGGAAAGTCCGCGCGGCCCTGGCGGTCCGGCTCATCCCCATCGTCTGCGTCGGGGAGACGTTGACCGAGCGGGACGGGGGCGAGACGCTGGCCGTCGTCGCCCGCCAGGTCCGGGCGGCCCTGGAGGGCCTGACGGGCGCCGATCTGAGCCGGCTCGTCCTGGCCTACGAGCCGGTCTGGGCCATCGGGACGGGCCGGACCGCCACGCCGGCCCAGGCCCAGGAGATCCACGGGGCCATCCGCCGCCTCGTGGGTCAACAGGGGGACGGGTCCGCCACTCAGATCCTCTACGGCGGGAGCGTCAAGGCGGAGAACGCGGCAGCGCTGCTCCGCGAATCCGACATTGACGGGGCGCTGGTGGGGGGGGCATCGCTGGTGGCGGAGCAGTTTGCCCGGATCGTCGAGGCTGCCCGTCCCGGCTGAGTGCCACGCGCGGGCCTCTGCGGCTGCCTGGAGCACGAGACGCGAAGGGAGAAGGTATCCATGTATGTCCTGCTGCTCACCCTGCACCTTCTGGTGGCCGTGGCCTTGATCGGGGTCGTCCTCCTCCAGTCGGGGAAGGGGGCCGACATCGGGGCAGCCTTCGGCGGCGGCTCCAGCCAGACCGTCTTCGGCGGCCGCGGCGCCGCCACCCTCCTCCACAAGGTGACCACCGTGGCCGCGATTCTCTTCATGCTCACCTCCCTCAGCCTGGCCTTATACAAAGGGGAGCGGCGCGCCTCCTCCGTCATCCGGGAGGAGCCCGCGGCCCCGGCCAGCTCCACCTCCCCCGCACCCCCCCCGGCCGCCACCCCGGCTCCGACGGCTCCGGGGGCGCCAGCTCCGGCCAAATGAGCCCGGATCCGTGATGGCCCCGGCCCGTTTTTCCCCCCGCTGGATCCCGATCGGGCTCGTCTCGCTCGCCCTGGCCGGGTGCGGCAGCGATGCGCCCTCCGCCGAGGCACCCCGGGCCGTGACCGGCCCCCCGGCTCCCGGGGACACGATTGTAGAGGCCTCGATCGGGGACATCAGCGGCCTCATCCCCAACATCACCAGCGACGGGGCCTCCCACAGCGTGGGGAACTTGATCTACGACGGGCTGGTCCGGGCCGACCGGGACCTGAGCCTCACCGGGGAGCTCGCCGAGTCCTGGGACATCTCGAAGGACGAGCGGACCATCACCTTCCATCTCAAGCGAGGGGTGCGCTGGCACGATGGGGCCCCTTTCACGGCGCGGGACGTGGAGTTCACCTACCGGTATATGCGGGACCCGAAGACCCCGACCGCCTACGCCGAGGACTTCCTCCAGGTCGCCTCGACCGAGGTCGTGAACCCCTACACCTTCCGGGTTCGCTACGAGAAGCCCTACGCCCCCGCCCTCCTCTCCTGGGCGCTCTGGGTCCTCCCGGCCCACCTCCTTGAGGGCCCGTGGCGGCAGGGCGTGGACCTCCGGACGACGCCCCAGAACCGGCACCCGATCGGGACCGGGCCGTTCCGCTTCCAGGAGTGGAAGACCCAGGAGAAGGTCGTCCTCCTGGCGAGTCCCGATCACCACCGGGGCCGCCCATACCTCGATCGGGTCGTGCTCCGGATCATCCCCGACTCCGCCACCATCTTCCTTGAGCTGAAGGCCCGCAACGTGGACATGGCCGGCCTCACCCCCCTGCAGTTTACCCGGCAGACCGACTACCCGGCCTTCACGAGATTCTTCGAAAAGTACCGGTACCTCTCCAACTCCTACGCCTACCTCGGCTTCAACCTGAAGGACCCCCGCTTCGCCGACCGGGCCGTCCGGCGGGCCCTCGCGCACGCCATTGACAAGCGGGAGATCATCGAAGGGGTCCTACTGGGCCTCGCGCAGGAGGCGGTGGGGCCCTACAAGCCCGGGACCTGGTGGTACACCGAGGCGGTGCGGACCCTCCCCTACGATCCGGACCGGGCGAAGGAACTGCTGCAGGAGGCCGGGTGGCGGGATCGGGATGGCGACGGGATCCTGGACAAGGGCGGGAAGCCGTTCCGGTTCACGATCCGGACGAACCAGGGCAACAGCGTCCGGATCCAGACGGCGGAGATCATCCAGCGCCGCCTGAAGGCGGTCGGAATTGACGTGAATATCCACGTGGTGGAGTGGGCGGCCTTTATCAACACGTTCATCCGGAAGCGGGACTTCGAGGCGATCATCCTGGGTTGGGGGCTCGGCCTCGACCCGGACCAGTACGAGATCTGGCACTCGAGCAAGACCGGCCCGGATCAGCTCAACCACATCTCCTACAGCAACCCGGAGGTGGACCGGCTCCTCGAAAGCGGCCGCCGGACCTTCAATCAGGAGCGACGGAAGGCCATCTACGGTGAGTTCCAGAAGGTCTTAGCCGAGGATCAGCCGGTCGTGTTCCTGTACGTCCCGGATGCCCTGATGGCCGTCTCTTCCCGGATCCGGGGAATCGAGCCCGCGCCGGCCGGAATCGCCTGGAACTTCATCCGCTGGTATGTCCCGGCGGAGTTGCAGCGCTACACCCGCTGAGGCCATGCTCGCCTACATCACCCGGCTCACCGTCGTCTCTGCCCTCCAGATGCTCGCGATCACCGTGCTCGCCTTCGTGGTAATCCACCTCGCGCCCGGCGAGCCGATCGCCCTGCAGCAGGAACTCCAGGCGACCCAGAGTCCGCAGCAGAAGCAAACCCTGCGCGAGCTCTACGGCCTGGACAAGCCGCTCCACGTCCAGTACTGGACCTGGCTGAACCGGCTCGTCCGGGTGGATCTCGGCCGATCCTTCAGCCCGGACGGCCGCCCGGTCTGGGAGAAGATCCGGGAGCGGATCCCGGTCACCCTGTCGCTCAACCTGGCCGAGGTCTGTCTCATCTACCTGACCGCGGTCCCCCTCGGGGTCTTCGCGGCGGTCCGGCGTCACAGCTTCTTCGACCGCCTGACCACCGTCTTCGTCTTCATCGGCTTTGCCACGCCAGACTTCTGGCTCGCCCTCTTATTGATGATCCTGTTCGGTGTCCAGCTCGGCTGGCTCCCCATCTCCGGGCTGCGCTCCCTGAACTGGGAGTACCTGGCGCCGGCGGCGCAG
>JAKEHP010000522.1 GCA_022614955.1 Candidatus Methylomirabilota bacterium | reverse complement strand
TGCGGTTCCACGACGGGCGAGAGCTGACGGCGGAGGACGTGGCCTTCACGCTCCGGAGCATCCAGGACCCGGCGCTGGGCTCTCCGCTGCGGGGCGCTCTCGACGCGGTGGAGAGCATCCAGGTTCTGGACCGCTACACGCTTCGCCTGCGCCTCAAGAAACCCTACGCGCCCCTCCTGGCTGCGCTAGCGGTCGGCATCGTTCCGCGCGCTGCGGGGAATGGGAAAGGTGAGACCACGGGGGGCGTCCCCGTCGGCACCGGGCCGTTCCGTCTCGCCCGCTTCGTTCCTCGGGAAGAGGTGGTCGTCCGCGCTTTCCCCCAGCACTTCGCGGGCCCCCCCCGCCTGACCTCCCTCCGGTTTCGGGTCATCCCGGACGGCACGACGCGCCTCCTGGAACTGCGCAAGGGGACCGTGGATTTGCTGCCGGGAGGGCTGCCGCCGGAGCTGCTCCCGGCGGTCCGGGGCCTCCCTCACGTGCAGGTGCTCACGGGGCCGTCCAGCAACACCACGTACCTCGCCTTCAATCTCCGCGACCCGATCCTCCGGGACCGCCGCGTCCGCGCCGCCCTCGCCCACGCCCTGGACCGGCCCGGTCTGGTCGCCCACCTGATGCGGGGCCTGGCCGAGCCGGCTACGGGGCTCCTGCCGCCGCGCCACTGGGCGTACCGGGGGGACGTGATGCGGCACGCTTACGACCCGGCGCGGGCGAAGGCCCTGCTGGACGCCGCCGGGTACCCCGCCGGGCCGGACGGGGTCCGATTCCCCCTCACCTTCAAGGCGACGACCGGGGAGCTGAGCCGGGTGCTGGGGGAGATCCTCCAGGAGCAGTTGGGGAGGGTGGGCATCCCGGTCCGGATCGTTAGCCACGAGTGGGGGACCTTCTTCGCCGACATCCGCTCCGGGAACTTCCAGGTGACGGCGCTCACGTGGGTCGGGATCGCCGACCCCGACTACTTCCACTACATCTTCCACTCCGGGAGCATCCCGCCCCACGGGGCCAACCGGGGGGCCTACCGCAACCCGGAGGTGGACCGGCTGCTGGACGAGGCGCGGGCGACGGCCGAGCGGGAGAAGCGGCGGGTCCTCTACGGGACCGTCCAGGAGATCCTGGCCGAAGACCTGCCCTACATCTTCCTCTGGCACGAGGTCCGCTTCGCCGCCCTCAAGGCCGGTCTCCGCGACTTCCGCCTCCTGCCCGCCGGGGACTTCGCCGCCCTCCGGCAGGTGCACTGGACGCAATGAGGCGGTTCCTCCTGCGCCGGCTCCTGCTCCTCCTCCCC
>JAKEHP010000521.1 GCA_022614955.1 Candidatus Methylomirabilota bacterium | reverse complement strand
TGATCCTATGCTGCCCTATCAGCGGTTCGATGCCTGGGGGGTGTGCCATGAGCTGGCCGTGGCCACCTATCGGGTCAGCCGGCAGTGGCCCCCCTCGGAATCCTTCGGGCTGACGGCCCAAGCTCGCCGCGCAGCCTTTTCCGCCGCCGCCAACATCGCGGAAGGGTCCGCGAAGCGGGGGTCGAAGGAGTTTCGCCGCTATCTGGACCTGACGCTGGGTTCCCTCTCTGAGCTGTCATATGTCCTCAAGCTCGCGCAGGAACTAGGGATTCTCTCGCCCCAGGAATGGAAAGAGCTGGATCGCTTGCGGGACCGGGCGGGGAAGCTGACTTGGGGGCTGTACCGACGGGTGGCGAGCGCGTAGCCTGACCGCCTTACCGCCTTACCGCCTTACCGCCTTACCGCCTGACCGCCTGACCGCCTTACCGCCTTTCACCCTTTCGCCCTCCCGCCCTCCCACCCACCTTTCCCCCATGGCTCGGCTCCTGATCGTCGCCAATCGGTTGCCCATCACGGTCCGCACGACCGAGGCGGGCGTCGAGGTCGACCGGAGCAGCGGGGGGCTGGCGACCGGGCTGATCCCGGCCCACGAACAGTCGGGCGGCCTCTGGATCGGATGGTCGGGGGCCCCCGAGGGCCTGCACCCCAAGCAGCGCTCCCGTCTCGACGCTCAGCTCGGGGCGATGCGGCTGGTCGCGGTCCCCCTCACCGCCGAGCTGGTGACCCGGTTCTACGAGGGGTTCTCCAACGGGGTCCTCTGGCCCCTCTTTCATTATCTGTTGGACCAGGTCCCTCGGACGGCCAGCGATTGGGACGCCTACGTGCAGGCCAACGAGCGGTACGCCGACGTGGTGGCGGACCACTACCGGCCCGGCGATCTGATCTGGGTCCACGATTATCAGCTCCTGCTGGTCCCCGAACTTCTCCGCCGCCGGATCCCGGACGCCCGCATCGGGTTCTTTCTCCACATCCCGTTTCCCACCGAAGAGCTGTTCCGCACCCTCCCCGCCCGGGCTCGCCTGCTCCAAGGGATGCTGGGTGCGGACCT